>JBIKKQ010000156.1:0-7971 GCA_044360305.1 Pirellulales bacterium | reverse complement strand
CCGGGCTCCCTCCCCCGCCGGCGGTCGGGCGGGGGCAGCCGGGGCCTTGGCGACGGAGTAGGTGCGGATGTCACCGGGCCGGATGGCCGCCGCATCGCCACAGCCGGCGAGGAGGATTCCTGCCAGGACGGCGCCCGACCGGAGGCCGCGGCGGAAAGAGGGAAACGACTTCATAAGGGTGGGACCGGGGGCGGCTCGCCCCACGCGACCGTGGTCGCCGGGAGGAGCGGGTTCCGCGGCTTCGAGACATTCTAGACCGCCCCGCGTCGATCAGCAATTCCGCCGATGGCTAGCGCCAGCCGAACGTCTCGGCGATCCGATCGAGGACCGGATTGGCGAGCATCGGCCCCTCCGACGAGCCCAGCGTACGGACGAGGTCGAAGACCACGAACCCGCCGCCGAGCATGAGCAGGGAGCAGCAGATCAGCCCCGTGATCTGCAGGCCGCTGAACGGCGTGTCGATCGTGAACTCGGGCCCCGGCCCGACGATGACGGAGCCGCTATCGGCCACCGAACTCTCGGCGTTGAACTGCGAACCTTCCCCTTCGATCGCCGCGCCGAAGAAGCTCGAGTCACCCGTCTCCTCGGTAGGGATGACGACCGAGGCACTCTCCTCCTCGTTCGTCTCGCCGCCGAGGAGGAACTCGTCGCCCCCGAACATGCCGCTCGACTCGGCCGGGTAGACGACCGACGCCTCGCCGGAGACGACGGATGCTCCCTCACCCTCCAGCGACAGGCCGCTGTCGATCGACCCGGAAAGCATCATCGTGGCGTCTTCGGACGACAGCCCGGGGGCGGAGCCTGCCGCGGCCCCGGAGATGTTCGACAGATTGATGGCCAACGAATCCCCCGGAGCCGGACCGACGCCGGTCGAGGGAGGCCGCGACTGGCGGGACAGCGAGGGGGAGGAGGCGCCGACGATGGAGTCGAGCGGTTCGAGCGACAATTCGGCGTCGCCGTCTCCCCCGAGGTCGTCGAACACGCTCGCCGCGGCAGGAGCCGCGGGACCGGAGTCGAGCCCCGGGCCCGGTTCTGTTCGCAGGATCGTTCGCGAGATCGTCCCGCCGGCGTCACCGTCGTCGCCGATTGCGAAATCGGCCGCCTCGATCGGCTCACCGAGCACGATCTCGTCGTCGTTGGCCGCAGCTCCGCCCGGCGACGCCAACGCCGGCAGATCGAGGTCCAGCGACAGGTCTTCGGACTGCGAGAGATCGTCGCCGAGATCCTGGGCCACCCGCTCCACGTCGTCACTGCGGAACTTGACGGTCGCCCCGTCCCGCATGGGGAACAGTTTCTTGCGATCGACCAGCCGATTGACCTCGTCGGCGGTCACGCCGAGCCGGCGGGCGGCTTCCTCGAGCGATAAGAATCGTCCGGCCATGGCGGCTGATCCCCTGCGACCGGGTCTGTCCGATCGACTCAGTTGTCGTCGAAACACCCCGGCGCATTCTACGCCCGGCCGCCACGGATCGTGTAGCCTGCGTGACCCGCAATCCCGAGAAAATCCCGCCGCGGGGCCGCCGCCATCGGGAGGCGGCCAGCGCAGGCCCCTTGGTCGTCAGCGCGGGGGCTGAACCGTCTCGAGGAGTTTTCGCATCGCGGCCGGTTTGGGCTCCTGGGCGTTGAATTCCCCGACCATCAGGTCCCACGTCAGGTCGCGGGCGCTTTTCAGCACCAGCATCCCCTCCTGGTCCACCATGTAGACGGCGGCGTGCCGGGTGCCGGGATCGACCACGACGACCATCTGCCGGGCGTCTGGGAGCGGGCTGGTGGAGACCACGAGCGGGCCACCGGTCCCCGGGGAGGGCGGTCGCTGGCCGGATGCGGTAAGGCCGCCTGCGAGGAGCAGGGCCGCAGCACAGGCAGCGGTGCCCCAGTTCAGGGCCGCGGCAGGCAGCCGCGTTGCGAAAACCGGGGCGACGTGGGAAGCACTTGAATCGGTCATCGGTGGCGACGCTTTCGGGGCGTGGGGGAGGCGGGCAGCCACACAAGGCCGGATGTAGGCTCCGGCCACCCGCTGCCGCAAGGCCAGTCCGGGGTGGCCCCAGCCCTCCGGCGCTACCCAGTCTTCCTTGCTCCGGTCGGTCTTTCGCCGTGACGGACGTTTGGATTGAATCGCCTGGGCAAGGGCTACCGATGATTGCGGCAGCGGCATGCCGGTGCGGCGCCGCTTCCGGTTTCATCCGCTGGCCAGTCTCGGGAGGTGTCATCCGGTGTCGCTCATGAATGTCCTTTCGGCCGCCCTGCTGCGGTCTCCCCTGCTGTGGGGCGGTGCGCTGGCCTTCGCCTTCTTCGCCCTGATCCACGGTGGCATCGTCAGCGATCCGACCATCGTGCGGTATCTCGCCGGCCACTGGGTCGAGTACGTCGAGGTGGCGATGTTCTGCGTCGGGCTCGCGGCCTTGGCCCTCAAGGCCGGCGACATCGTCCGGCAGCGGCGATCGCTCGGGGAGGCGACGCTCGGGGAGATACCGGCCGGCGGACAGGATCCGGCCGAGGCGGCGACGCTGCTCGAGCGGCTGCCGGCCGCGGAGGCGGCCCGCGGCTATCTGCCGGCGCGGCTGCGGGAGGCGCTCGACCTCGTCGTCCGGACCGGCTCGGCCGACGGACTCGAGGATCACGCCAAGTATCTCTCCGATCTCGATGCCGCCCGTGCCGCCCAGGGCTACGGGCTCGTCCGCTTCGTGATCTGGGCGATTCCGATCATGGGCTTTCTCGGCACGGTGATCGGTATCACGGTCGCCATCGCCTGCCTGTCGCCGACGCAGTTGGAAAACATCTCCGGCGTCGTCGCCGGCCTCGGCACCGCCTTCGACACCACTGCGACGGCCCTCGGCCTGTCGATGGTGCTGATGTTCCTGCAGTTCGTCGTCGATCGCTTGGAGCAGGGTCTGCTCAACGCGGTCGATCGGGCGGCGTGGGAGCAGCTCGCGGGCCGCTTTCAGTCGCTGGCCGGTTCGGACGGCACGGTGCTGGCCGTGGCGAAGCTCGGCGAGTCGCTGTCGCGGGGCAGCTCGCGGCTGCTCGAGGCCCAGGAGCAGGCCTGGCGATCGCTGGAGCGGACCGCCGCGGCGGGGCTGCAGCAGACGCTCGGCAATGCCGCAGAGACGCTCCGCGAGACGCTGGCGGAGTCGCTCGATGCGAGCCTCGTCCGCTGGGGCGAGGCCCTGTCCCGCGTCCACGACGAGCATGCGTCGCGTCGCGAGCAGCGCTGGACCGACGCGGCCGAGTCGCTCGCCGGCGCGATCCGCGGGCTGGAGCGGCACCAGCAGGTGCTCGACGACCAGACGAAGATGCTCGGCGAGGTGGTCGGTGCCACCCGCGACCTCGCGGTCCTGGAGCGATCGCTCGACGCCAACCTCGGCACGCTCGCCTCGTCGGGCCGGTTCGAGGAGGCGCTGGCCACGCTCGCGGCGGCGGTGCAGTTGCTGGCGGCCCGGGCCGGCACGGTCACCGATGACCGGCACGTCGATCTGCGGTCCGCCCGTCGCGTCGGAAAGGCCGCATGAGTCGCCCACGGCCGGCCGAAGGGCCGACGGTATCCCTGTTTCCGTTCCTCGCCGTGCTCCTCTGCACGATGGGGTCGCTGCTCGTCCTGCTCGTGCTCTTCAGCCGGTCGGCCCGCGTCGCCGATCGTGGGGCGGCCGACGAGGCCGCGGACCGGCGGCGTGCGGACCTGGAGCTCGCGCGGGACGACCTCGCCTGGCGGCTGGAGCAGTTGCAGGTGATCCGTGAGCGGACGGCGGCCGAGCTGGCCCGGGAGCGGCTCCGGCTCGCCGGGGCCGAGGACGATTCGCGGAAACTCGCCGACGAGCTCGCCGAACTGGAGCGGGTGGCCGTGGCCCTCGCGGCCGAGCCGACCGCGGCGCCCGATGCTGACCGGGAGTCCGAGCTCGCGGCCCGGCTGGCGTCGGCGAAGGAGTCGCTCGACAAGGCGCGGAAGGATGCGGCCACGAAGCCGCCGGCGTACGCCGTCGTCCCCTACCAGGGCGCCAACGGCACGCACCGCCGGCCGCTGTACATCGAGTGCGCGCTCGACGGCGTCTACCTGCAGCCCGAGGGCATCCGGCTCGGGCCGGCCGATTTCGAGGGGCCGCCGGGGCCGGGCAATCCCCTGGCCAGCGGTCTGCGGGCGGCCCGCGAGCACATCGCCGCGACGCACGGTGGTTCCGCCGATCCGGCCGCCCAGCCCTACCCTCTCCTGCTCGTGCGCCCCTCCGGCGTGATGGCGTACTACGCCGCCCGCGAGTCGATCCAGTCGTGGGGGAGCGAGTTCGGCTACCAGTTCATCGACGAGGATTGGACGCTGCAGTACCCGCCGGCAGACCCGCTGCTCGCGCAGGCCGAGCAGCGGGCGATCGACGAGTCGCGCCGCCGCATCGCCTGGCTGGGCGAGGTGCGCCGCCAGCGGCCCACGCGACCGACGCAGCAGTTTCGCGCCGCGCCGACCAAGGGGGGCGTGGTCGCCGCCGGAGGGCCGAGCGTGCTCGGCGACCGGTCGCGGTTCGATTGGACCGAGGAGCAGGCGGCTCAGGCCGGCGCCGCCGAGGCCGGTCGTGGATTTTCCACCGAGCGCGGCTCGGGCCGGCAGGGGTCCGACGCCCTCGCCGCGACGGGCGCCGGGGCCGACGTGTTGCGCGGCAGGTTTGGCAACACCGGCGGCGGCTCGGGAGCCGGTGGATCGGGATCGGGAGGCCCCGGTGCAGGCGGGTCGGGCACGGGCGGCAACGGATCGGGTGGTCCGGGGCCCGGTGGCTCGGGCGGCCGCCAGACGAACGGGGCGGGCAGCCCCTACGTCGGTCCCTCGCGGTTCTACTCCGGCGCCACTGAAGACGGCGACGGCAGCGTGGCCGGGGACCCACGAGGAGCCGCGGAATCCGGCGTCGCCGGCACCGGCCCCAGCGGCGCGGCCGGCGAGCCTGAAGCCGGTGCGGCCGGCAGCGGCGGGCGCGATGCCAACTCCGTGGCTCGCGGCGCCGGCGGCTCCGGAGGCGGAAGAACCGGTGCATCGGGCTCGGCCGGCGGTCAGACGGCGCAGGGCGGTGGTGGCGGCGGCGGCAGCATGCAGGGGCCCGCGGGGATGGCCGGCTCGGCCGGTTCCGCCCAGGCTGCTGCCGGCGGCGCGTCGGGCGGGGCGGCCACGATGTCGTTGGCGGGCAACCGGGGGAGCAACTGGGCGAGTCTCGCCAGCGCCGAACGCCCGGTGCCGTTGCGGCGGCCGATCCGCGTGGTCTGCACCGCCGATGAACTGCGACTGCTCGACGAAGGCGGCCGGCGGATCGAAGCCCGCATCCCCTGCACCGGGGCCACGGTGTTCGCGGTCGATCCGTTCGTCGCCGCTGTCCATGCCAAGGTCGCTGGCTGGGGCATCGCCGGAGACCGGATGTACTGGAAGCCCGAACTGATCATCTCGGCGTCCGCGGGGGGCGAAGGCCGACGCGACGACCTGGAGCGGCTGCTCGCCGACAGCGGTCTCGACACCCGGCGCACGGAGTCGCTCAACCAGGTCAAGTCGCTGCCCCCCGTCGAACGCACGGGAGCGATCGGACGGCCGCGCTGACTGGCCCGCCCGCAGATCACGGAGACCATCGATGCCACGCCCGAGGCCGGAAGACATCAGTTCCGCGGGACAGGACTCGTTTCTCGACGTCGTCACCAACATCGTCGGGATCCTGATCATCCTCGTGATGGTGGTTGGGGCCCGGGTGCGTGAGATCGTCCTCACGCCGCGTCCCCAGCCGCCGGCCGCCGCGACCGACCTCGACCGCGAGGTCGCCCGGCTGCAGGACACGGTCGATTCGGCGGAGGGGGAGATCGAGCAGTTGCAGGTCCAGGCGCAGACCGTGGCCCTGACGGCCGCGCACGTCGCCGACGTGCGCATCCAGCTGGCGACCGCCGTCTCGGCCGCACGTCACGTCGTCGCGGAGCGGAAGCGCGGCGTGGCTGCGGGCCATGCGGCCGCGGCCGAGGCCGAGGCCCGGCGGCGGCGGCTGGAGGAGGAGATCGAGCGCTGCCGGCTGGAACTCGAGGGGCTCGCGCACCGGCCGGCCGAAACCCGCGAGGTGCTCGCCTATCCGACGCCGATCGGCCGCACGGTCAACGGCGACGAGATCCATTTCCGGCTCGCCGGCGGCCGCATCGCCTATGTCCCGCTGGAGGAACTGTTCGAGCGGGCCAAGTCCCACGTCGAGCGGAACCAGCGGCGGATCGACGAGCTCGTCGCGCGCGTGCAGCGGGTCGGTCCCGAGCAGGGATTCATGCTCGAGCTGGTGATCGACGTGCGGATCGACCAGGCCCGCGGCCAGATGCTCACCTCCTCGCGCGAGTGGGTGGTGCAGCCGGTGGCCGCCGAGACGGGTGAAACGGCGGACGAGGCGCTCGGGGCGTCGTCCCGGTTTCGGCGCGTGCTGGCCGGCGTCAAGCCGGACACGACCGTGACGCTGTGGTGCTATCCCGACAGCTTCGCCACCTATCGCCGCATCCGCGAGGAACTCTACCGGCTCGCCATCCCGACCGCCGGCCGGCCGCTGCCCGAGGGGGCGCCGATCGGCGGCTCGTCCGAGGGGAGCAAGTCGGTCGTGCAGTGAGCGGCGGCCCGCGGCGCGGTCGCCGCCTCTCGCCGCAAGAGGCGGTTCGTGGTTCGATCGTGTTCTTATCCCCTGCGGTGCGCCTCGTACTCGATCTGGAACAGGTCGAGAAGATGGAGATCCATGCGATCTTTCATGCGGTTGCTCGCCCGCTTGCTTGCGATGATGTCGCGGATGTTGGCCACCGGAAAGATTCCCTCGGTGACCGCCCGACGCTTCGCTGCCGCGTAATTCTCGATCCCATCGGGAGCGAAGACGATATCCAGGTCGAACGGGCCGTCCGTGAGCTGGATGAAGTCCTTGCCGGCGATGATGTCGCACTCGACGGAATCGTCGATCACAAAGCCGAGCTTGCGGACGGCGGCGACGATTCGGCGGCCGTTGTCCTCGCCCTTGCACGGAAATACGTCGACATCCTGCGTCGTTCCGGGGAAGCCGAGGAGAATCGCCCCGCCCTTTCCGATGAACAGGTAATCAACGCCGGCTGCGGCGAATGCCGTGGCCACCTCCTGAGCCTGCAGGGGATTGAACTGCCAACGGTCGTTCATTCCGGCGGCGCTGGCTGATAGCCAAAATACGGGGGCAGATTCGCGGCACACCATTCCCGGTAGTCGCGGGTGGTGTGAAACACCCGCGACTCGCAGGCGTCGAAACCGGGCCGCGGCACGCGACAGAAGCCGTACCTCATGCGGGTCTCGAGCGTCCGTGCCAGTTGTCTCCGGCACTGCTCGCGAAACTGCAGGTCGTCAGCCTCGTTCGGCGAACGGGTGTGCGAAGGAAGCGTTGCCATGGACTCGATAGTACCACGGGGCAGGAACGTTCGGACGGTCAAGGGAATTTCCGCACGCGGTTTCCGGATGGTGATCCGGCCGCGGGCGAGTTGCGGGCAGGAGTCCGGTGTCACCGTCGCAGGCCCATCCATGGCTCCCGCCCGTGGGGCGGTCGAAGGCAGCGGCCAGGTATCGCTGACCGCCAGCCAAGCCCTGGCCGGCCGGCGGCGCGGTCGCCGCCTATACTGCCGGTGATGCAGACGCTCGTGCTTGTGCCCACGGATTTCGAACGCCGCCACGTCCGCGCGGGGCTGGGGCCGCTGCCGGCCGCGGTTGCCGGAGTGGAACTCTGCGGCTTCGGGCCCGTGGCGGCAGCCGCCCGCACGGCCCTGCTGATCGCCCGCGATCGGCCCGACCGCGTGCTCCTCGTCGGCATCGCGGGGGGCATCGACCCGCGACTGACCCCGGGCACCGCCCACCGGTTCGGCGCGGTCGCCTGCCATGGCATCGGGGCCGGATCGGAAGGGGCGTTCGTGCCGGCCGGCGGCCTCGGCTGGCCGCAGTGGCCGGGAGACGACGCCGACGGCTCGCGCGCCATCGGCGACACGATCGCG
>JBIKKQ010000155.1:0-7982 GCA_044360305.1 Pirellulales bacterium | reverse complement strand
CGACCTCAAGCCGGAGCAGACGCCATGTCGGCTGCGACGGCGCGAAATTCAGCCCTCGGGCTCCGCCCGGCGACCTCAAGCCGGAGCAGACGCCATGTCGGCTGCGACGGCGCGAAAGCCGGCCCTCGGGCTTGTGTCGGCCTTCAGCGTTCGCGAACCAGCCGGGCGGCGTCGAGGGCGGCGCCGCGGGCGCCGGCCGTGTCGCCGGCGGGCATGACGTGGATCGGCAGGTCGGCCTGCTCTTCCCGCTGCGTCGGCATGCCGGCGCGGATCTCGCCGAGGAACCAGCGTCGGAAGGCCTCGTCGGTCTCCACCGCGCCGCCCCCCACGATCAACGCATCGGGATCGAAGACGTTGATCATCTCGTCGAAGAACAGGCCGAGGGCCCGGGCCTGAACGCGAAAAATCTCCCGGCAGAGTTCGTCACCCCGCTCCGCCAGGCCGCGGACCTGCTTCGCCGCCGCGGCCGGGTCGGCCTCCTTCGCCAGCGGGTGGTCGGGGCTGCGGGCGAGAAAGTGGGGCAGGAGCGACTGCCGGATCGCCGTCAGCGAGCAGAGCGATTCGAGATCCCCCGTCCGGCCACAGTTGCACTGCGGCACGAGGCCCTCGAGGCCGGGAATCGCCGTCCAAGGCAGGAGCACGTGGCCGAGTTCGCCGCCAAACCCGTTGCGGCCGGTCACCACCCGGCCCCCGGTGACCACGCCGCCGCCGAGGCCGGTGCCGATGATCGCCGAGACGCTCGTGGCATCGTTCTCCGACCCGAAGATCGAGACGTGGCCCCATAGCGCCGCGGCGTTGCCGTCGTTCAGGTAGGTGACCGGCAGGCCGAGCCGCTTCTCGAGGCCCGCGCGGATGTCGAAGCCGGCCCAGTCGGGGTGCACGAAGTTGGTCGAGCCGCGCCGGCTGAGGACGCCCGCACCGCTCGCCGGCCCCGGCGTGTCGAGGCCCACGGCCACCAGTTTCTCCAGCGGCAGCGTTGCCCGATCGGCCGCCAGCCGCAGACCGGCCACGATCTGGTCGAGGCAGACGGCGGGGCCCTCGACGCTGCGGGCCGGATGCTCGCAGAGGCCGTCGATGAGGAACTGGCCGCGTTCGTCCAAGAAGGTGTAGTTGATCGCGGTGCCGCCGAGATCGATGCCGGCGACGACCTGTTCGGCGGGTGACACGGGGAGGTTCTCCGGAAGGATGAAGGGTCTCGGTTCAGCCGGCGGCCGCCGCCGCGGTCAGGCCGCGCTTGATCCGCGCCGTGATCGCCTGCAGCCCCCGGGCACGAAGGATGCCGAGCACCGGGGCGAGGCCGAGCCGCTCCAGCAGGTCGTCGGGGATGGCGGCCACCTCCTCCGCAGGCCGGCCGTTGACGGCCGCCGCGAGGATGGCGACGAAACCCTTGACCGTCGGCGCCTCGGGGGCGACTTCGGCGACGAGCCGTGCCCTGCCCTGCTCGCACTCCGTCCAGAGGAAGACCGGCGTCTGGCACTCGTGGACACGCCGATCCTCGACCGCCTTGCGGGCCTCGTAAGCCGGGGGGAGCGGCGGCAGCCCGTTGGCGTAGTCCACGAGCAGTTCAAGCTTTTCCCGACCGTCGAGGTCGGCGAACTCGGCGACGATCTCCGCCACCTTCTCGGGCACGTCCATCGGCGCTACGCGTGGCCGGCGGAGGTCGCGGCCGGCGCCATGCCCCCGGGCTCGGCCCCCTTGGCGATCGGCACGCGGACGGCGTTGCCCCACTCCAGCCAAGAGCCGTCGTAGTTCTTCACGTTGCCGAAGCCGAGCAGGTAGGTGAGCACGAACCAGGTGAGGCTCGACCGCTCGCCGATCCGGCAGTAGGCGACCGTCGGGGAGCGGCGCTTCATGCCCAGCTCCTTGATGTACAGCTTCTCCAGTTCCCGCACCGGCTTGAACGTGCCGTCGTCGTTGCAGTTCCACGGCCAGGGCACGTTGCGGGCGCCGGGGATGTGGCCGCCGCGCACGGCACCCTCGTTGGGATAGTCGGGCATGTGCATCCGCTCGCCCCGGTACTCCTCGGGCGAGCGGACGTCGAGGAGCTGCTTGCCCGCCTTGCAGTGCTTGAGGACCTCGTCCCGCAACGCCCGGATCGAGCCGTCCTGCTCGCTGGCGGTGTAGCGGCCGGCCGGTGGCGAGACCCGGTCGGTGGACCAGGGGCGGCCGTCGAGTTCCCAGCGCTTCCGGCCGCCATTCATGATCCGGCAGTCGGCATGGCCGTAGAGCTTGAACACCCAGAAGGCGTAGCAGGCCCACCAGTTGTTCTTGTCGCCGTAGAACACCACGGTGGTGTCGTTGGAGATGCCCTTGTCGGCACAGAGCTTCTCGAACGCGGCCCGGTCGATGTAGTCGCGGACCAGCGGGCACTGCAGGTCGACGGCCCAGTCGATCTCCACGGCCCCCGGGACGTGCCCCATGGTGTACAGGGCCCGGTCCTCGTCCGATTCGACGATCCGCACGTTGGGGTCGGAGAGATGGTCCGCGACCCAGGCGGTGGACACCAGCACCTCGGGATGCACGTAATCGGCCATGGAAAACTCCTGCGCGACGGGCGGAAAAAACGGCTCCGTATGGTATGGCATCCCCCGTCCGGCTGCAACGAGCCCGGCGCATGGAGCGGGCGAATGGACCGCCGCCGGCCACGGTTTGCTAGACTGACGGTCTCGACACTCCCCCGTTTTCGACCACTCCTCTCAGCAACGACGAATCCAATCGATGGGCGCCGCCTTCATCTTCCAGATCTCCGACCTGAACAAGAAGTTCGGCCAGCGCGAACTGCTCAAGAACATCAACCTCGCCTTTTACCCGGGTGCCAAGATCGGCCTGCTGGGCCGCAACGGCGCCGGCAAGAGCACGCTCATGAAGATCATGGCGGGCATCGACCGCGAGTACGACGGCGAGGCTCGGCTCGCAGAGGGCTACACCGTCGGCTACCTCGAGCAGGAGCCCCGGCTCGACCCGGCGAAGACGGTGTTCGAGAACGTCATGGACGGCGTCGATCAGGCCCGGGCCGTGCTCCGCCGCTACGAGGAGATCAACGCCCGGTTCGGCGAGTCGCTCTCCGACGCGGAGATGGAAAAACTCCTCGCCGAGCAGTCGGCGGTGCAGGACGAGATCGACGCCAAGAACCTCTGGGATCTCGACCGGCAGGTGGAGATCGCCATGGACGCCATGAACCTGCCCCCCGGTGACTGGGGCGTGGAAAAGCTCTCCGGAGGCGAGCGCCGCCGCATCGCCCTCTGCCGTCTGCTGCTCGAGAAGCCCGACCTGCTGCTCCTCGACGAGCCGACGAACCACCTCGACGCCGAGAGCGTCGATTGGCTGGAGCGGCATCTCGGCGAGTATTCGGGAACGGTGGTGGCCGTGACGCACGACCGCTACTTCCTCGACAACGTCGCCAAGTGGATCCTCGAGGTCGATCACGGCCGCGGCATCCCCTTCGAGGGCAACTACACCGCCTGGCTGCAGCAGAAGAAGTCCCGGCTGGAACTGGAGGAGAAGCAGGCCAGCGCCCGCCAGAAGACGCTCGACCGGGAGCTGGAGTGGGTGCGAATGTCACCGAAGGCCCGGCAGGCCAAGAGCAAGGCCCGGCTCGCCGCCTATGAAAAACTGGCCGCGGAGCAGGCCGCGGTCCGCGACCAGGACGTCGAGATCTTCATCCCGGCGAGCCGGCCGCTCGGCGACCAGGTGATCGACGCGGAGAACATCTCCAAGGCCTTCGGCGACAAGCTGCTGTTCGAGAATCTCTCCTTCCGGCTCCCCCCGGGGGGCATCGTGGGCATCATCGGGCCCAACGGTGCCGGCAAGACGACGCTGTTTCGCATGCTCGTGGGGGCGGAGAAGCCCGACACCGGCACGGTCACGGTGGGCGCCACGGTGGACATCGGCTACGTGGACCAGAACCGGGACGCCCTCGACCCGGACAAGACGGTGTTCGAGGAGATCTCCGGCGGCCACGACACGATCGAGCTCGGCAAACGCACGGTCAACGCCCGCAGCTACGTGGCCAAGTTCAACTTCATGGGCCCGGACCAGCAGAAGAAGGTGGGGACGCTGTCGGGCGGCGAGCGAAACCGGGTCCATCTCGCCAAGCTGCTCCGCGGCGGCTCCAACCTCCTGCTCCTCGACGAGCCGACGAACGACCTCGACGTCGACACGCTGCGGTCGCTGGAAGAGGGCATCACCAGCTTTGCCGGCTCGGTGGTGGTGATCACGCACGACCGCTGGTTTCTCGACCGGCTCGCCACGCACATCATCGCCTTCGAGGGGGACGGCTACGTCCACGTCTGCGAGGGCAATTTCGAGGTCTACGAGCGCAGCCGGCGCGAGCGGCTCGGCATCGGCGCCGACGAGCCGCACCGCTTCCGCTACAAGAAGCTCACGCGGTAGCCGCTGGCGGTGACGGTCCGTCGTCTGGTCCGGCTGCGGGGCGGCATGAGTTCGCTCGCTGACACGCTCGCGATCCTCACGCCATCGGCAGTTGCACGGCGGCGGCCGCGGCCCGCAGTTCCTTGGGCAGCGGGAAGTAGACGTCTTCCTGGCGGATCGTCCGCTCCTCGACGGTCGCGCCGAACCGCTCGCGCAGCCAGCGGACGCAGTCCTGCACCACGCTCTCCGGGGCGCTCGCCCCGGCCGTGATCACCACTGTCTTCACGCCCTCGAACCAGGCCGGATCGATCTCGTCGGCGCCGTCGATGAGGAATGCGGCGACGCTGCGCTCGCGGGCCAGTTCGGCGAGCCGCTGGCTGTTGGAACTGTTGCGGCTCCCGAGCACCAGCGTCAACTCGGCGTCCTCCGACAACAGCCGGACGGCCTCCTGCCGGTTCTGCGTGGCGTAGCAGATGTCATCCTTCGGTGGGCCGACGATCTGCGGGAAGCGATCCTTGAGTCGGGCGATGATCCGCGACGCGTCGTCCACCGAGAGCGTGGTCTGGGTGAGGTAGGCCAGCCGGTCCGCGGGTCCGAACGGCAGGGCGTCCACCTCCTCCACCGTCTCCACCAGCGTGAACGCCTCCGGGGCCTGCCCCATCGTTCCGATCACCTCGTCGTGCCCCTCGTGGCCGATGAGGATCAGCCGGTATCCGCTCTTGGCGTACTTGACCGCCTCGAGGTGGACCTTGGTGACCAGCGGGCAGGTGGCGTCGATGGCCCGCAGCCGGCGGGCGGCGGCGATCCGGCGCACCTCCGGGGCCACGCCGTGCGCCGAAAACAGGAGCACGGCCCCCTCGGGCACCTCCTCGACGGAATCGACGAACACCGCCCCCTCGCGGACGAACCGCTCGACGACGTGCTTGTTGTGGACGATCTCGTGAAACACGTAGATCGGCGTGCCGTGGAGGCGGATCGCCGTCTCCAGCGTCTCGATCGCCATGTTCACGCCGGCACAGAAACCGCGGGGGCTGGCGAGAAGGATCTTCATGGAGGCATCCGGGGCGATAGGCTAGAACTGGGAGGATCGCAAGCATCGTAGTGGACCGCGCATGCCGCGGCCAGAGAGCCGGAGCCCCGCCGGCGCGGACCCGTGCCATGGCAGCCGAATCGACGACCGCCGAACAACCGCCGCCGCAGGCGGCCCGCCGCGACCCGCCCGCCTGGGAACTGGCCGCGGTCCCCGCCACGGCCGACCGGGCCGCGGCCGAGGCGTTTTGCCGCGCGGTCGCCGCCCGGCACTACGAGAACTTCACCGTCGCCACCCGGCTCCTGCCTGCCCGGCTCCGCCAGCGGTTCGCCACCGTCTACGCCTTCGCCCGCTGGAGCGACGACCTCGCCGATGAGACCGCCGACGCGGCGGAGGCCGACCGCCGGCTCGCCGACTGGCGCCGGCAACTGGAGGATTGCTTCGCCGGCCGTGCCGAGCACCCGATCTACGTGGCCTTGGCCGCCACGGCCCGCGAGACCGGCCTCACCATCGAGCCGTTCGCCGATCTGCTCGATGCCTTCCGGCAGGACCAGGTCCGCACCCGGTACGCCAGCCGGGCCGATCTCCTCGACTACTGTCGCCGGTCCGCCGACCCGGTCGGCCGCATCGTGCTGGCGCTCGAGGGCTGCCGCGCGCCGGACCTCGTCGCCATGTCGGACGCCATCTGCACCGGCCTGCAGTTGGTCAACTTCTGGCAGGACCTGCGTCGCGACCGGATCGCCGGTCGGGTCTATCTGCCGGCCGACGACATGCGTCGGTTCGGTGTCGACGAGTCGATGCTCGACCTGCCGGTCGCCTCCGCCCCGCTGCGGGCGCTCGTCCGCGAGGAACTGGCCTGGGCCCGGGAGCGGTTCGCGGCCGGAGCGCCCCTCGTGGGCCGCGCGCCGCCGGTCCTACGGCCCGCGATCCGCATGTTTCTCGGCGGCGGCAGGGCGATCGCCGCCGCCATCGAGCGGGCCGGCTGCGACACGCTGGCCCGGCGACCGACCGTGGGCCGGTGGACCAAACTGGCACTCGCGGGCCGGGCGTGGCTCGAAGGTCGGCTCGTCCCCGGCTGGAGCGGCGCATGAACGCCGCCACGCTGCCGGCCGATCACGCCGCCTGCGCGGCGGTCCTGCGCCGCTCGGGATCGAGTTTCGCGCTGCCGATCCGCCTGCTGCCGCCGGCGAAGCGGCAGGCCACGACGGCGGTCTACGCCTTCTGCCGGCTGGCCGACGACGTCGTCGATGATGCGACCGACACGGCCACGGCCCGGCGCGACCTCGACGCCTTCGAGACGCGGACGACGGCCGCACTCGACGGCGAGCCGGTGGCCGATCCCGTGCTTCGGGCGCTGGCCGACACCGTCCGCCGGTTCGCCATCCCCGTCGGCAGCGTCCACGACATTCTCGACGGCGTGCGGATGGATCTCGACCGGGCCGAGTATGGGACGGTCGCGGCGCTTGCGGAGTACTGCCGGCGGGTGGCCGGCGCCGTGGGCGTGGCCGCGATCCACGTCTGGGGATTCACGACGCCGGCGGCGATCGATGCCGCGCACGACTGCGGTCTGGCGTTTCAGTGGACCAACATCCTGCGCGACATCCCTGAGGACCTGGGCCGCGGCCGGATCTACCTGCCAGGCGAGGACCTCGCGGCCGCGGGCTGCGCGGCCGACGACCTGCGCCTGGGGCGGATCGGCCCGGAGTTCGCCCGCCTCGCCACGCTGGCGACCGCGCGGACCGCGGGCCTGTATGCCCGCGCGGCCCGGCTCGACCGGATGCTCTCCACTGACGGCCGGATCGCGTTTCGGGCGATGTTCGGCGGGTACCGCGCGCTGTTTCGGGCCGTGGAGCGGGCCGGGACCGCGATCTTCACCCGGCGCGTGCGGCCGTCGCGGCCGCGAATGCTTTCGGCCGTCGCGGCGACCGTGCTCCTCGGGCCCGACCGGCCCCGGCTCTGGTAGCCCCGCCCATCGCGCCCGACCGTCCATCCCCCCGATGCCATCGATGTCACCTCGAGCGGAATCCACTGAACCCGGCCACCTGCCGTCCGCGACGGCGCCGCAGGTCGTCGTCGTCGGGGCCGGCCTCGCCGGGTTGGCGGCCGCGGCCGCGCTCGTCGATGCGGGCCTCGAGGTCACGCTCCTCGAGGCCCGTCGCCGCGCCGGCGGTCGTGCGGCGTCGTTCGAGGATCCGCTCGGCGGCGGCCTCGTCGATGCCTGCCAGCACGTGGCGATGGGCTGCTGCACCAATTTTCTCGACCTCTGCACGCAGGCCGGACTGGCCGGTGCCCTGCGACTCGATCGGACGATGTGGTTCATCGGACCGGACGGCGGCCGGGCCACGTGCACGCCGTCGCGGCTCCTGCCGGCGCCGCTCCACCTCGCCCCGCTGCTGCTGGGCATGCGGCACTTCACCCTGCGCGAGAAGCTCTGGCTCGCGGCGGGCATGCTCCGGCTGGCCCGGTATCGTGGCGACGACGCCGGCACGGGGCAGACGGCGGCCGCCTGGCTGCGATCGATCGGCCAGCCCGAGAAAGTGATCAGGCTCTTCTGGCAGCCGGTGCTGGAGAGCGCCCTCGG
>JBIKKQ010000154.1:0-8006 GCA_044360305.1 Pirellulales bacterium | reverse complement strand
TGTTGACCTGCGGCAGGCCGCGTCGCAGCCCGACGTCGTAGTCGTTCGGGTCGTGGGCCGGCGTGATCTTCACGCAGCCCGAGCCCATCTCGGGCTTGGCCCACTCGTCGGCCACGAGGGGAATCGCCCGGCCGAGCAGCGGCAGGCGGACCTGCCGGCCGGCGGCCGCCATCGCCGCCAGCTGTTCGAGCGTGGGGAGGATGTCGCGCCGCCGGGCCGCGAGCTCCTCCAGTTCGCGGTCGATGTCGGCGTGTTCCTTCGCCGGGGCGGCGGCCCGCTTCTCGCGCAGGGCCCGCTCCGCGGCGTCGAGGGCCGCGGCCGGTGCGGGATGCACGGCCACGGCGGTGTCGCCGAGCAGCGTCTCCGGCCGCGTCGTCGCCACCGTCACGCTCCCCGGCTCCCCCGGCCGCGGGTCGATGACGTCGTAGCGGATGTGCCAGAAATGCCCCTTCACCTGCTCGTGAAACACCTCGTCGTCGCTGACGGCCGTCTGCAGGAACGTGTCCCAGTTGACGAGCCGCTTGCCGCGCCGGACGAGGCCCTTGTGAAACAGCCGGAAGAAGGCGGTGCGGACGGCCGTGGCACACTGCTCGTCGAGCGTGAACCGGGTCCGGTCCCAGTCGCAGCTGGCCCCGAGGTCGCGGAGCTGGCCGAGGATCCGCTTCTCGTACTGCTCCTTCCAGGCCCAGATCCGGGCGACGAGTTTTTCCCGGCCGACGTCGTGCCGCGACAGCCGCTCCTCCTCGAGGAGCCGCTTCTCGACCACCGCCTGCGTGGCGATCCCGGCATGGTCGGTGCCGGGCATCCACAGCGTCACGCAGCCCTGCATCCGCCGGGTGCGGACGAGCACGTCCTGGAGCGTGTTGTTGAGGGCGTGGCCGAGGTGCAGGGCGCCGGTGACGTTCGGCGGCGGGATGACCATCGAGAACACCGGGACGCCCGCGCGGGGCTCGGCGTGCCAGTGGCGGGCGGCGTCCCAGAGCGTGCGGCAGCGGGCCTGGGCCGCGCGATGGTCGTAGTGCTTCGGCAGTTCGGGCGTGGCGGGCGTGTCGTGCATGGGGGCTCCTGTCTGGGCCGCAAATGTAGCGAACGGCGGCGTTTCACCGCCAGCGTGGTGGGCGCCCGGACCGGATCTCCGCCTCAGCCGGCGGCGCGGCCGAGGAAGAACAGGAACGAGTCGGCCAGCGCCAGCCACGAGGCTTCGATGACGTTCTCGCTCACGCCCACCGTGCCCCAGACCCGGTCGCCGTCGGTGCTCTCGATCGACACCCGGACCTTGGCCGCCGTCCCTTCCTGGGCGTTGATGACCCGCACCTTGTAGTCGAGCAGGTGCATGCGGCCGAGCGCCGGGAAGGCGGGGGCCAGCGCCTTGCGGATCGCGGCGTCGAGGGCGTTGACCGGGCCATCCCCCTCCGCCACCTCGTGCCGGGCCTCGTCCGCCACCTGCAGCTTCACGGTCGCCTCGGTGCGGACGTCGCCCGCGGCCCGGCTCTCGACCGACACGTGGTAGGCCAGCGTGGTGAAGGCCGGGCGGAACGTACCGGCGCAGCGGTCCACCAGCAGTTCGAACGAGGCGTCGGCCGCCTCGAACTGCCAGCCCTCGTTCTCCAGCCGGCAGACCTCGGCGAGGACCGCGTCGAGCAAGGCCCGGTCGTTCTTCACGTCGGGGCGGGTGACGAGGGCGGCGATGTTCGACCGCCCCGACAGCTCGCTGACGAGCACGCGCCGCGAGTTGCCCACGGCCTCCGGGGCGATGTGCTCGTAGGACGTGGCCGCCTTGCTCACGGCGTGGACGTGCATGCCTCCCTTGTGCGCGAAGGCGCTGGAGCCGACGAACGGCTGGCTCGCCCGGTAGGTCATGTTCGCCGTCTCGTAGACGAACCGGGAGAGCTCCGTCAACTGGCCGGTGCCTGCCTCGCCGAGCAGCGAGTGGCCAGGACACTTGAGGGCGAGGTTGGCGATCACGGAGATCAGGTCGGCGTTGCCGCAGCGCTCGCCGATGCCGTTGACCGTCCCCTGGACCTGGGTGGCGCCGGCCGCGACGGCGGCGAGCGAGTTGGCCACGGCGAGGTCGCAGTCGTTGTGGCAGTGGATGCCGAGGGGCACGGAGAGGCCGGCCGCGGCGAGAGCCGCCGCCGCCGCACGGACGAGCGTCGCCACCTCCTCAGGGAGCGTGCCGCCGTTGGTGTCGCAGAGGACGATCCGCGTGGCGCCGGCCCGGGCGGCGGCCAGAATCGTCTCCGCCGCGTAGCCGGGGTCGAGTTTCCAGCCGTCGAAGAAGTGCTCGGCGTCGTAAAACACCTCGCGACCGGCCGACCGCAGGTGGGCGACCGTGTCGGCGATCATCGCCAGGTTCTCCTCGCGCGACACGCCGAGCACCTCGGCGACGTGAAACGCCGAGGTCTTGCCGACGATCGTGACGACGGCGGTGCCGGCGTCGAGCAGGGCCTTCATGCCGGGATCGTCGGCGGCCGCCATCCCCCGCCGCCTGGTCATGCCGAAGGCCACGACCCGCGAGCGGCCGAGGTCGAGCTCCCGCACGCGGGCGAAGAACTGGGCGTCCTTCGGGTTGGAAAGCGGATAGCCCCCCTCGATGAAGTCGACGCCGGCCGCCGCCAGCCGGCGGGCGATCGCCAGCTTGTCCTCGAGGGAGAAGTTGATGCCTTCCCCCTGGCTGCCGTCGCGGAGCGTGGTGTCGTAGATCTCGATCGTGCGCATGGGCTGCCGGCGTCGGTGGCCGCGGCGTAATGCTTGAGCCGCAAAAACCGTCAGGCTAACTCGCCTGCGTGCGGTCGGCAAACCCGTGGCCCGCCGCGGCCGGCTGGGCTCGGTGCGTCAGTCCAGTCCCGCGGAGAGTGCTCGTCGATGTAGATCGTGACGGCCACCAGATCTCGGGTACTTGACGCGGATCAAGCACGTGATATACGTGTGTTCATTTGTTGCCCGAGCCGCATCGTCCCCGCAGGCCCGGCCCTGACACATGACACGAGGAGGAATCATGCGATTGTCCGAAGATGATCTCGCCAACGGCTGGCTGAATCCGCGCAGGGTGGTGCGGAACGCCGTGGCGGCACACTTCTCCAGGAGTCCCACCTCCGATCCGACCGTCACGCGCCGGGCCATCCGCGCCATCGACCAGTTCGGCTGGAACGGGGTTCTCAACTGGGGGCATCTGGTCTGCGATCTGCCGCTGGCGGAGGACGAGGCCTTGGCGTGGGTCTGCGACCAGGTGCAGCGGACCGACGCAGCCGCACCGAACGTGATGCTGAAATGGCGACTGTCCGAGATGCTGTCGCGGGCCGAGATCGGCCTGCTGGAACGGCAGCGGTCGCGGCTCCTGGCGGTCGACGGCTTTCGTGGCGAGGATCGCGAGATCATGCTCGCCCGGCTGGACGCCGCCCAGCTTTCGCCGGACGAAGGCTGGATCCGGCTGGAGGAACACTGTCGCGTGGCGGCGGCTGCGGAAACCCTCGAGGATGCCCGGATTCCTCTTGGGCAAGCGCTGCTCGAACCGCTGGTGCGGGCCGGGAACGCGATCGTTCCGCGGGTCATGGAACAGTTCGGCCGGCGGCCGCTGGCCGCTGCCGACGGGAGCGCCGGGGATTGGCTTACCGGCCTGATGATCACACTCGTGGGGCGGCTCCGGCTGGCCGAGGCGGCGCCGTTGCTCTGGGATTGCCTCGCGGCCCAGTCGGATTGGTGCAGCGAGGACGTGGTCAAATCGCTCGTGCGGATCGGCACGCCCGCAGTCGTGCGGCTGGCGCGTGAACGGTATCCGACCGCCTCGTGGGGCGATCGTCTGGTCGCCATCGAGTGCTGTGCCGCGATCCGGGGCGACGAGGCGGGGGATGCCATCGAGGAACTGCTCGGCATCGAGACCGACGGCGTCCTCCGCGCCGAGCTGGGGCGGGCCGCGGCGGCACAGTTCGACGACCGGCTCATGACCCTGGCCCGGACGGTGCACGACGAGAATCCGAAGGATCCGGCACGCGGGGAACTTCGTGCCGCGCTCGTCGCATTTTCCCATCTGTCGGGCTGGGATCTGCCGGAGCGGGATGCCTGGAATGCCGAGATCGACGCCGCTGACGAGGCGCTGCTCGCCAGGCGCGAAGCATCTCAGGCGCAGATCGCCGACTGGGCGTACAGCGACGAAGGCTTTCAGGACGAGCCCGAGTTCGACGACGACGAACTCGAGGAGTACGGGTATCGGCTCGACGACGAAGACGACGACAAGGCGTCCTTGATCGGCCGAGGCGGGCCGACGGTCGATGCGTCGATCAGGCGCGAGGCCCGGGCCGGCCGCAACGATCCCTGCCCGTGTGGCAGCGGCAGGAAGTTCAAGAAATGCTGCCTGCATGACGCGGCCCGGTGATCAGTCCGGGCGGCGACGGGGGGCGTTGCGGCCGCCTGTTCGGGCGGCCGCTATTCGTCCGCGTCTTCGTCGCCGTCCGCGTCGTCTTCGGAGTCGTCCCACGCGTCGTCCGCGTCGGCGTCGTCGTCCTCGTACTGGTCGTCGCCCGACTCCGTATCGTCCACTTCCTCGTCATCCTGCTCGTCGTCCTGTTCCCCGTCCTCGTCCTCGCCGGCCATGACCGGCGCCGGGGCGAGGTGCGGCTGGATCTTCAGCTTGCGCGGGGCCGGATCGGGGGGCAGGGGGGCGGCGCCGGTCCGGGCGGCCCACTGCTCCATCGTGATTAGCACCTCGCGGGCCTGCGAGCCCGCATACTGGCCGACGACGCCGTCCTCGGCCATGAAATCGATGAGGCGGGCCCCGCGGCCATAGCCGACGCCCAGCGCCCGCTGGAGCAGCGAGACGCTGCCGCGGCCCTCGCGGATCACCACCTCGACGGCCGCCTCGTAGAGGTCGTCCTTGTCCTTGGGGCTCGCGCCCCCCTTGGCCCCCTCGCCGGCCGCCGCGGCCGGCTGGAGGTTGACCAGTTCCGCCGCGTACTGCGGCTCGCTCGTGCCGATCGCCCCCATCACGCGGCCGATCTCGTCGTCGCTGACGAACGTCCCCTGGCCGCGGAGGATCTGGCTCGTGCCGGGGGAAAGGAACAGCATGTCGCCGTTGCCGAGGAGCCGGTCGGCGCCGCACTCGTCGAGGACGACGCGGCTGTCGGTGCGGCTGGCGACCTGGAAGGCGATCCGGGCGGGGAGGTTGCTCTTGATCAGGCCCGTGATCACGTCCACGGTCGGCTTCTGCGTGGCCAGGATCAGGTGGATGCCCACCGCCCGGCTCTTCTGCGCCAGGCGGATGATGTGCTGCTCGATCTCCTTGCCCGCGGTCATCATCATGTCGGCGATCTCGTCGGCGATCATGACGATGAACGGCATCGTGGTCGGGATCGCGGCCGCCTCCTCCGGACCGGCCGGATCGATCCGCCTGAGGATCTCCTCGCGGCCGAGCTGGTTGTATTGCGTCAGGTGGCGGACCCCGACCTTGGCGAGCAGGGCGTACCGCTCCTCCATCTTCTCCACCGCCCAGGCGAGGATCGCCTCGGCCTTGCGCATGTCGGTGACCACGGGGTGCATCAGGTGCGGCAGCGACTTGTAGGGGGTGAGCTCGACCATCTTCGGGTCGATCATCAGCATCCGCACCTCGTCGGGCCGGCGGGTCATGAGCATCGAGACGATGATCGAGTTCAGGCACACCGACTTGCCGGTGCCGGTGCGGCCGGCGATCAGCAGGTGGGGCAGGCTCGCCATGTCCACGACCATCGGGTTGCCCGCGACGTCCTTGCCGAGGTAGATCGGGATCTTCATCGAGCGGCTCTTGGCCTGCGTCTCCTCGATCACCTCGCGGAGCCGGACCATCTGCCGGGTGGTGTTGGGAACCTCGACGCCGACCGAGTTCTTGCCCGGGATCGGGGCCACGATACGGACGCTCGGCACCCGCAGGGCGATCGCCAGGTCGTCGGCGAGGTTGGCGATCTTCGCCAGCCGCAGGCCCGCCTCCAGCTCGATCTCGTACTGCGAGATGACGGGGCCGGTCTCGATCTCCACGACGCGAACCTTGAAGCCGAAGTCGGCGAACGTCTTTTCGAGGACGCGGGCCCGCTCGCGGACCTCCTGCTCCTGTTCCTCGAGCTGGAGGTGCTCGGTGGGGAGGAGCAGATCGAGGGCGGGGAGCTCGTAGTCGGCCGACGGGTCGGGCGTGAGCTCGAGCGGCTCGGGGGCCCGGCGGCGGCTTGAGAGGGAGCGGATCGGCACCGCGGGGCGGGCGGGGGAGGCTCCGGGCTCGTTGGCCGTCGCCTCGGCGGCGGAATCTTCGCCAGCCGCGTCGTCCTCGACCTCGACATCCTCGTCGTCCATCGCGTCCGCGACCGGCGCCGGCAGGACGGGCGGCCGGCGGCGGACGCGGATCGTCGGGCCGGGATCGGCCGCGGTGTCGTCGGCGGTCTCGTCCAGACCGGACTCGCCGGCGTCGGTCTCGTCATCGTCTTCATCTTCGCCGGTGGTCGGCCGGCCGAACCGGCCGCGCAGACCGGGGAAGGGCGCGGCCGCGATATCGTCGGTCGCACGCTGCCGCCTCAGGCCGCCCAGCCGGCCACCCAGGGCACGCAGGCCGCCGAGGCAGACGCCGGCCAGCGCGACGACGCCGAGGGCCACCCTGGCGAACAGCGGGTCGAAGGCCACGAACAGTCCGGTCGCGGTGATGGCCGCGAGCACGATCGCGGCGCCTGTCCGCGCCAGATAGGCCTCGGCGAAGAACCTGCCGACGGCGCCGACCCGGCCGCCCGGGCCCCACAGCGGCCGCTCGATCCAGTCGGGAAGGAACAGGGCGAGCAGCGTGCAGACGCCGACGAGGGCGACGATCGCGGCGGCCGTCCGCAGCGACAGGTCGGGCATCGGCCGCCGACGCAGGAGGGCGACGTCGAGGGCCACGAGGCCGCCGACGAGGCACCAGGCGGCGAGACCGAGCGATTCGAGCAGCCCGGTCGCGGCGACGGCGCCGAGGAAGCCGCAGGCATTCACGGCCCGGGCGTGCGGGGGAAACATCCGGGCCGCGGGCGGGTCGGCCGGATGGAAGGTCGCCAGCGCCACGACGAGAAACAGGCAGGCGGCGAGGAGGCCGAGCGCGGTCACGTCGCGGACGCGATCCCGCGGCACGCGTTCCCCGACCGGCGGCGACGCCGGCAGCGGATCGGCGAATCGGCGGCCGGCGGACCGGGCCGGATAGGCCGTGGAGAACCCCTGGTCGAGTACGCGGTCGGCGATGGACATGAAGCGGCCCTGGCGGACAAAAACGGTCCCTGTTCCCAACTCTACAGGCGGTTTCGCGGGTCGGCGGGGCGACGCCGGTGCGGAAGCGACTCCGGTCGCGCCGGTCGTGACGCCGGTGCGGGCTGGGCAATCGCGGCGGGCGCGGCGGCGACCACCAGCGGCGCCGATCGCCGTCGGGGCGATACCATGATCCGGTTTTCGGGCCGCGTCCCCGCGCTCGTCCCCGGCCCCGCCAGGAGCGTGTCCCATGAACCATGCCCCGCCCGACAGTCGTCAGGTTCCGCCCGACGGGCATCATGTCCCGCCCGGCAGGCACGCACCGTTCGCCGATGAACGCGCGGCCGCCCGCTGGTGGCTCGACAACGTCTATGCCGGCGACGATGCCGTCCAGCTCAGCCCCCGGGCCGTCGTCAGCGGGATGGCGATCGGCGGGCTGATGTCGGTCTCGAACCTGTATGTCGGCCTCAAGACCGGCTGGGGACTGGGCGTCACGATCACCTCCTGCATCATCGCCTACGCCGTCTTCAAGTTTCTCGAGCGGATCGTGCCCGCCTACCGCGCGCGGCCCTTCTCCACGCTGGAGAACTACACGATGAGCAGCGCCGCCAGCGCCGCCGGCTACATGTCGAGCGCGGGCCTGGTGTCGGCGATCCCCGCCCTCTACCTGACCACCGGCCGGCTGCTCGAGTGGTGGGAGATCGGGCTCTGGCTCGTGGCCCTGTCGCTGCTCGGCGTGTTCATGGCGATCCCGCTCAAGCGGCAGCTGATCAACATCGACCAGC
>JBIKKQ010000153.1:0-8088 GCA_044360305.1 Pirellulales bacterium | reverse complement strand
CGGAGCCGGGCTGGTGCCCGGCGACCGTAAGCCGGAGTAGACGCTGTGTCGGCTGCGACGGCGCGAAAGCCAGGTGCAAGCATCGCTTGCGCGGAGCCGGGCTGGTGCCCGGCGACCGTAAGCCGGAGCAGCCGCTGTGTCGGCTGCGACGGCGCGAAAGCCAGCGCGAAAGTCAGTCAGCCCCCCACAGGCGCCGGCCGGGCGGCCTGCGCCCACTTCGTGGCCGGCAAGCCGTAGTCGCGCAGCAGTTCGACGACGCGGTCGTCCTCCACCTGGTCGAAGTCGCGGTAGAACTGGCCGATGGCGAAGAACGCCTCCGACTCGATCAGGCACACGACCCTCTCGCAGAGCGGCCGGATGGCGTCGAGCCGGTCCGGGGACGCGACCGGCACCGCCACGATGATCTCGCGCGGCGCGGCGGCACGGACCGTGCGGGCCGCCGCGATCATCGTCGCCCCGGTCGCGATCCCGTCGTCGGTGAGGATCACCGTCCGGCCGCGGATCGCCGCCTGCGGGCGGACGGCGCGAAACAGTTCCCGGCGCCGCTCGATCTCGCCCATCTGGCGGGCCCGCTCCGCCTCGACGTAGGCGTCGCCGGCGTCGGTCATCGCCGCCGCGAAGTGGTTGAGATACACGACGCCGGTCTCCGACACCGCGCCCAGCGCCAGCTCCGGCTGGTGCGGCGCCCGGAGCTTCCGCGACAGGACGACGTCGAGCTCGGCGCCCAGCCCGCGGGCGAGCACCGCGCCAATCTCCACGCCGCCGCGCGGAATGGCGAGCACCAGCGGCTTGTCGAGCTGCTCGCCGCGCAGCCGCTCGACCAGCATCCAGCCCGCCTCGGCACGATCCTTGAAGAGTTGGTAGTCCACGGTGGTGTCTCCTGGGGTCGAAACGGGGCGGCCCGGGCCGCCTTCAGGGATGGAGGTGCCGCGCGAACCACTCCGCGGCCAGCCGGGCGGCCTCCTCCAGCGTGCCGGGCTCCTCGAAGAGGTGCGTGGCCCCGGGGATCACGGCCAGCCGCTTCTCGCCGGCGAGCTCGGGAAGCGCCCGTTGATTGAGGGCCAGCACCTGCCCGTCGTCGCCGCCGACGATCAGCAGCGTCGGCGCCCGCACGGCGCCGAGCCGGCGGCCGGCGAGATCGGGACGGCCGCCGCGGGACACCACCGCCGCCACCCGCGGTTCGCGGGCCGCCGCCAGCAGCGCGGCCGCCGCGCCGGTGCTGGCGCCGAACAGGCCGAGCGGCAGGTGCCGCGTCTGCTCCAGCCCGCCCACGAAGCGGATCGCCGCCAGTAGCCGCTCGGCGAGGAACGGGATGTCGAAGACGTTCACCCGGTCGGTCGCCTCCTGCTCGGTGAGCAGGTCGAAGAGCAGGGTGCCGATCCACGCCTCCTGGATCACGTCGGCGACGAACGCGTTGCGCGGGCTGAACCGGCTCGAACCGCTGCCGTGGACGAAGAGGACGAGGCCCGTGGGAGGAGCGGGCAGGCAGAGCCGGCCCGGGAGCGTGAAGGCGGCGCCCCGGCCGCCGTTGACCGGGATGGCGACGTCGAACGACTCGATGGCATGGGTGACGGTCACGATTCGGACTCCCCGGAGGTGCGGCCGTGCCGGCCGCGGGCGTGTGGATGGATCAATTGCACCGCCGCCGCCTGCGGGCCCTGTTCCCCCTCCTCCTCGCTGAAGAACACCGGGCTGCCGACGTCGGCGGCCCGGAAGTCGGGGTCGGAGATGGCGTGGCGATGGAAGTAGATCTCGCGGCCATCAGGGGTCTCGATGAACCCATAGCCCTGGAGCGGAAACAGCTGCGCGATCCGGCCCCGGGCCCGGGCGGCATGCGCCTTCTCCGCGCCCCGCATCCGGCGGACGTGGTCCTCCAGCCGGCGCCGCGCGGCGAGGAACGCGTCGCGGAGCGCCACGAAGACGTCCTCGTGCGCGTGGTCGAGGTGGTGGTCGCGGTTGACGACGATCTCGGCGCCGGGCACGACGACGTCCACCCGCACGGAGTACAGCCGCCCCTCGCGGTGGTGCCGGTGCGGCTGGGCGACGACGACGTGGCAGCCCGTGATCCGGTCGGAGAGGCGTTCGAGCTGGGCGACGTGCTCGAGGGCCGCCTCGCGGACCGCCTCGTTCACCGGCATGTCGTCGAAGGAAACCTGGGGCTGCGTCTGCACGGGAGCGATCCTCGGGAGGAACGCCGCGGCCTGCACGCGTCGGCAAAGACTACGCGGGCGGCGGGCCACAGGGCGTGCCCGGGCCGGCGAAACCCCGGTGCGAGCGGGACCGACCGACGGCGGACAGTTTGGCGCCGCGGTCGGCATGCCCGCCGGCGCCCAGTCTCCCAAGACCTCCCCACTTGCCGGAGGTTCGCCGGTCGGCCGCACCGATTGCAGCGACTGTGCCGAAAATGTCGATCATCCCGATCGAGGCGTCCTCACCCTGACGGCAGCGAACCAACGACCATGACACGTGCCACACCCATCGGAAGCCTCTTCGTCACCTGCTGCGCGACCTGGGCCGCCCTGACCGCGGCCCCGGCCGCCGTCCGGGCCGCCGACGTTCCCGCGACGCCGGTCGCGGACCGGGCGGAGGGCGGCTGGCCCAGTCCCGGCGGCGCGCTGCGGCTGCCCGAGCCGGGCATCGCGCTCGACGGGCCCACGGCCCGGCCCGTGGACGCACCGCCGGCCGTCACGACCGGGGTCCCCGCGCCGACCACGCTCACCGAGTTCGTGGCGCTCGCGGAGCAGAATCATCCGAAGATCCGCGCAGCGCGCGCGGCGGTGGAGGCGGCCCGGGGCAAGGCGGTGCAGGCCCGGCTGTACCCCAACCCGATGCTCGCCGCCGGGTCGCCGCAGGCGGCCGGCGCCTACAGTCAGTGGAACGGCTACGCGACCCAGGACATCGTCACCGCGGGCAAGCTTCGGCTCTCCCAGCAGGCCGCGCTCCGCGAGGTGCAGAAGGCGGAGTACGAACTGATCCGTGCCCGGTTCGACGTTCTCCGCGACGTGCGGCAGAGTTTTTACACGCTCCTCGTCGCCCAGCGCCGGATGGAGATCTTCAAGCTCCTGCTCGACATCGCCAAGCGGTCGTACGACATCGGCCGGCAGCTCGCCGAGGCGGGGGAGGGCACCAAGGCCGACGTACTCTTCTGGAGCATCGAACGCGACCGGGCCGACGTCCGGCTGCTCAACGCCGGGGTGTTCATCGAGACCGGCCGCCGGCAGCTTGCCACCGCGATCGGCCTGCCGCGTGCCGATGTCGGCAGGATCGAGGCCGACCTGTTCGCCAAGCTGCCGAACTTTGATCTTAAGACGCTGCAGGAGGCGATCGTGCAGCGGCACGCCGCGCCGCGGGCGGCGGCGGCGGCCGTCGCCGGCAATCAATGGGCGCTGGAGCGGGCCGTGGTCGAGCCGATCCCGAACGTGAACCTGTTGGGAGGCTACCAGCGGCAGGTCGACTATCCACCCCAGGATCAGGCGCTGATGCAGGTGATGGTCGAGGTGCCGCTGTTCGACCGCAACCAGGGAAACATCCGCGCGGCCCGGGCCGACATCGCCTCGTCCCGCGCCGCCCTGCGGACGACCGAGATCGATCTCGCCAACCAGGCCGCCGGGGTGATCGCCGCCTATCGGACGGCGCAGCGGCTCGTCGCCTGGTACGACGAATTCATTCTCCCCAAGGCCCGGGAGACGCTCCAGCTCACGCAGCAGCTCTACGCCCGCGGCGAGGTGACGTTCCTGTCGCTGCTCCAGGCCCAACGGACGCTGACGGAAACCGAACTCGCCTACGTCGATGCCCAGGTCGATCGCTGGACCGGCGCGGTGGCGATCGCCGACCTGCTGCAGCTGGAGCAGTTTCCGCTCCAGGCCGACGCACCGGCCACGGTGCCCAGCGCCGAACCGGGGTTCCCGAACGCCATGCCGCCGGGCGTCGAGCCGGTGCCGGCACCGATGCCCGGTCCGGCGCCCGGTCAGGCCGCAGGTCCGGTGAAGGGCCGCTGACGCGCACGGCTGGCGGCGTTCTCGCCGTCGCAGCCCATCAGCCTTCCGCTCCGGATTGCAGTCGCCGGGTCAGCGGCCCGAGTCGGTCGCGGGGATGACGTCGAGCGGCAGCGTGGTTCCGGTCGAACTGTGGGCCAGGGCGTCGCTGACGCTCACCTCCAGCCGACACGGGCCGACGGCGGCCGCGGGCAGCCGGATCAGATAGCGGGCGAAATAGTCGCGACGCCGCTGCCGCGAGGTCTCCTCCAGCGGATCGAACCGCCAGGAGTGGAGCCGCGAGCCGTCGGGGCCGAGAAGCGCGAGGACGGTGTCGATCCGCGTGGTGTGGCCGGCGGCCGTGGCCGCGGTCGTGAGGCCGTCGAGTTCGAAGTACACGATCACCTCCTGGCCGGGCTCGAACCGAGCGGCCGGAAACCGTTCCACGTCTCCCCAGCCGCGGACCCGGGAGGCGAAGCAGGCGCTTTGCATCTTGAGCGCGGGGCCGGTTGCAGCCTCAGGCGGGGGCGCCGCGACCGGCTCGGCCGGAATGGCGTCCGTCACATCCGGCGGTTCGGGGGCGGCCGGCGTGGCGGTCACCGGCACGGGGCGGGCGACCGAGTGCGGCGTCGCGTCCTCGACCGGAGCCGGTCCCGTCGTCGCCGCTGCCGAAGCCGCGGGGGCAGGGGACGAGGGCGGGGTGGTCGGCGGCTCGGACCGTTCGGCGTCCGGCTGCGCGGGTTCGACCGGGGGCAGGGCGGCCGTGAAGGCCTCGACGACCACTGGCCAGTCCTCGGGCTGCGTCCGCTGCAGGGTTTCCACGAGCGTGGCTTCGGTGGCAGCATCGAGCCGGCCGAGCCGAGAGAGGCGTGCGACCGCCTCCTCGATCGCCGCCGAGCGGCGACCGGCGTCGAGCGTGTCGCCCGGGGCGATCGCCGCGTCGGCCGCCGCGGCCGAATCGGGACCGTCGGGCCCGTCGGTCGCGTCGGCACCGCCGTCCGGGGAAGGTCCGCGGCTGGCGGCGTGCGGCGGGGCCTTCCAGAGCAGGTCGCCGAGGCTGCCCGTCGTGAGCACCGACGTGCACCCGGCCTGCCCGCCGAGCAGGACCAGCAGGGCCGCGGTCCGGCAAACACCAGGCAGGCTGGGGGAGAGACTCATGGTGCGGATGTCGATGCGAAAGGGCAGGGCGGAAGCCGATCCGGCGGGAGGGTAGGGGGCGGTGCCGACGCAGCACAAGCCCAAGTCGCCATCCGCCGGGCTGGCAAAATGCGCAGGTTTGCTAGAATCCGCCGCCTTCCCAGCCGCCAGCAGGAACACGATTCCCATGACACGCGGGCCCTTCGACCGCGGAACGGTGCCCGCCGAGTGGCCGCACCGCCACCTGCTCGACCTCGAGCGGCTGACGCCCGGGGAGATCCGGCTCGTCCTCGACACGGCCGCGCTCTTCAAGGAGGCCACCGCGGGCTGCCGGCGGAAGATCGCGGTGCTTGCCGGCGCGACGATCGTCAACCTGTTCTTCGAAAACTCGACGCGGACGCGGACCAGCTTCGCGCTCGCCGCCCGGCGTCTCGGCGCCGACGTCGTCGACTTCTCCGCCGTGTCGAGCAGCCTCTCCAAGGGGGAGTCGTTCATCGACACGGCGAAGAACCTCGAGGCGATGGGCATCGACGCCGTCGTCGTCAGGCACGGCACACCGGGCACGCCGCACCTGCTCGCCCAGCGTCTCGACGTCGGGGTGATCAACGCCGGCGACGGCCCGCACGAGCATCCGACGCAGGGGCTGCTCGACATCTTCTCGATCCGCGAGCGGCTCGGGCACCTGACGGGGCGTCAGGGGGGCGATCTGACGGGCGTCACGGTCGGACTCGTGGGCGACATCGCCCACAGCCGCACGGCCCGATCCAACCTCTGGGGGCTGGTGAAGCTCGGTGCCCGGGTTATCCTCTGCGGCCCGCCGACGCTCGTCTCGGACCGCTGGCGCGAGCTCGGCGTGGAGGTGTCGCACGATCTCGACGCCATCGTGCCGCGGTGCGACGTGCTCAACCTGCTGCGGATCCAGTTCGAGCGCCAGAACACCCGGCCCTTCCCCTCGGTGCGGGAATACGCCCACCTCTACGCCATGACCCGCGAGCGGCTCCGGCGGGCGAAGAAGGACCTGTTGATCCTCGCCCCGGGACCGATCAACCGCGGGGTGGAGGTCACGGCCGAGGTGGCCGACTGCCCGCAGTCGCTGATCCTCGACCAGGTCACCAACGGCCTCGCCGTGCGGATGGCCGTGCTCTGGCTCACCTGCGGCCCGCGGGGGGCCGACGTCGCGGCCGGCGGACTGGCCGAGGAAAGGATCGCCTGATGGCCACGCTCCTCATCCGCGGCGGCCGCGTCGTCGATCCCGCCCAGGGCATCGACCGGGTCGACGACCTGCTGATTCGCGACGGCCTCGTGGTGGCGGTGGGCAGTTCCGGCGCCCAGCCCGTCGGCCGGGCCGACGAGACGATCGACGCGGCCGGCCTGGTGGTGGCGCCGGGCCTGATCGACATGCACGTCCACCTCCGTGAGCCGGGGCGGGAGGAGGACGAGACGATCGAGACGGGCACGCGGGCCGCCGTGGCCGGCGGCTTCACCAGCGTCGCCTGCATCCCCAACACCGAGCCGCCGATCGACACCCAGGCCGCGGTGGAGTTCATCCACCAGAAGGCGGCCCGGGCCGACAACTGCAACGTCTTCGTCGTGGCCTGCGTGAGCCGCAACCGCGAGGGGAAGGAACTCGCCGAGATCGGCCAGTTGGTCGAGGCCGGCGCCGTCGCCTTCAGCGACGACGGGGCCCCGGTCTACGACGCCGAGTTGATGCGCCGGGCGTTCGAATACTGCCGGATGTTCGACCGGCCGATCCTCGCCCATGAGGAGGTGCTGGAGCTGTCGCGCGGCGGCGTCATGCACGAGGGGCTGGTGTCGCTGGTGCTCGGGCTCGGGGGGATGCCGGCGGCGGCCGAGGAGGTGATGATCGGCCGCGACATCGCCCTGGCGGAGGTCACCGGCGGTCGGCTGCACGTGATGCACGTCTCGACGGCCGGCGGCGTGGCCCTGATCCGCGATGCCAAGCGGCGCGGCGCCCGGGTGACCGCCGAGGCCTGCCCGCACCACTTCACGCTCACCGACGAGAGCCTGCGCGGGTTCGACTCCAACTTCAAGATGAGTCCGCCGCTGCGGACCGCGGCCGACGTCGAGGCGATCATCGCCGGCATCGTGGACGGCACCATCGACTGCATCGCCACCGACCACGCGCCGCACGCCCGCGAGAAGAAGATGCTGGAGATCGACCGGGCGCCGTTCGGGATCCTCGGCCTGGAGACGGCGGTCGGGCTGTGCACGACCCGGCTGATCCACGCGGGCCGGCTCGGCTGGCCGCGGCTCATCGAGGCCCTGAGCACGCTGCCGGCCCGGATCCTCGGCGTGAACCGGGGCACGCTCCGGCCCGGCGCCGTCGCCGACGTGACGCTGATCGATCCCGAACTGTCGTGGCGGGTCGATGCGGCCGCGTTCTGCTCCAAGAGCGTCAACTCGCCGTTCGACGGCTGGACGCTGCGCGGCAGGGCCGTGGCGACGATCGTCGGCGGGCGAGTCAAGCACCGGCTCGGGGTCTGACGCGGCGCTTCGTCGCCACCATGGCCGACGGCCGTCGGCCGGGGCGCGAGACCATGACGCTGATCATCGACGGCTACAACCTGCTCCACGCCTCGGGCGTGTTCGGCAGCGAGCGCGGCCCGCGGGCCTTCGAGGCCTCGCGGCGGGCCCTGTTGTCGCTGCTCGTCGATCTGCTGGGCGAGGCGCGGAGCGATGCGATCGTGGTGTTCGACGCCGCCAACGCGCCGGACGGCCTCCCCGCCCGGTTCGTGCACGAAGGGATCACCGTCCTGTTCGCCCGCGAGTATCCCGACGCCGACTCGCTGATCGAGAAACTGGTCGCCGATGATCAGGCCCCCGGCCACCTCGTGGTCGTGTCGAGCGACCGGCGGCTCCAGGTCGCGGCCCGGCGCCGGCGGGCCCGGGCCGTCTCCTGCGAGACCTGGCTGGCCGAGGCCCGGGCGGCCCGGCAGCGGCGGGCCGCCGGCCGGGT
>JBIKKQ010000152.1:0-8189 GCA_044360305.1 Pirellulales bacterium | reverse complement strand
CGCGAACGACGTCGTGTAGATCTCGTAGACCTCGGTGGTGCCGCCCGAGCCGTAGACACCGAGCTGATTGGAAAAGCCGCGGCTCGTCCAGCCGTTCCACGACAGGCCGCCGTTGATGTCGACGCCGGCGAGCATGCGCCGCGATTCGAGCGGCTCGGCGCCGATCGGGCGGCCGGGACGACGGCGGCCGGGACAGGAAGGCCGCGTGCGCCGGATGGAAGCAGGGCGGCGGAACAGGCGGGCGAGCGACGAAGACCGCAGGGGGCGGCGGGCGGTTGGCATGGGGCACCGTTGGCGGGGCGGGATGAACCGTGTCGAGGCAAGACTCCCGAAGCAACGCCGGCTGTGAGCCCGACGCACGCTCCTGAAGCGGGGAGGAGCGTAGCGTAAGGGGGGGGGGCTGCGTCAAGCAGGGGGGCGACTCCGACGGCGGCACCTCGAGCGGCGCGGTTCACCATGGAACGGCCATGCACCTTGTGGCCACCCATCAGGTCTCGTCCGGCAGCGGTCGCCGGCAGCATCATGCTGCCGCCGCTGAAAATCGCCCCCGGGCCGCAAATCTCCGGCCGTTCGGGATTGCCCGAGGCCTCTTTTTTCGCGGAGGGTATGCTCTCTAAACTTCCGGTTTCCTCCGCCGCCCCGCTCCTCCCTATGACCATCGAACCCGTCCGCGTCGGCATCGTCGGCCTCGGCACCGTCGGCTCGGGCGTCGTCCGCCTGCTCGTCGAGTCCGCCGACCACATCACCCGCCACACCGGCCGGCCGATCGTCGTCGAGCGGGCCGTGTGCCGCGACGTGGGCCGCGACCGGGGCCTGAAAATTCCGGCGGCACGCATCTCGGCCGACATCCGCGACATCGCCAATGACCCGTCGATCTCCGTGGCGGCACTCCTCGTCGGCGGACTGGAACCGGCCCGGTCGATGATGGTGGAGCTGCTGGAGAACGGGAAGGATGTCGTCACCGCCAACAAGGCGTTGCTGGCCGAGCACGGCCCCGAACTCTTCGAGCTCGCCCGGCGGCGTGGCCGGTCGATCGCCTTCGAGGCGGCCGTCGCCGGCGGCATCCCCATCGTGGCCGCGATCGGCGAATGCCTGGCCGCCAACCGGATCGAATCGATCCGCGGCATCCTCAACGGCACGAGCAATTTCATCCTCTCGAGGATGGAGGAGGAGGGCGCCGACTACGCCGAGGTCCTGGCCCTCGCCCAGGCCCGGGGCTACGCCGAGGCCGACCCGTCGATGGACGTGGACGGCACCGACGCGACGCAAAAGCTCGCGATCCTTTCCCATCTTGCGTTCGGCGTCTGGGTGCCGTGGGCCGAAATCCCCCGGACCGGCATCGAACGGATCGACGCGGCCCTGCTCAGCTACGCGGCCGAGCTCGGCTACCGGATCCGGCTCGTGGCCGTGGCCGCCCGGACCGAGGACGCCGACGGCGAGCGACTGGCGATGCGGGTCGCACCCGCTCTCGTGAAGATCGGCACGCCCCTGGCCGAGACCCGCGGCGCCTACAACGCCGTCAGCATCGTCGGCGACGCCGTGGGGCGGATGTTTTTCCACGGCCTCGGCGCCGGGCAGATGCCCACCGCCTCGGCGGTCGTCGCCGACATCATCGACACGGTCGTCGGCCGGACGGCGATCACCTTCCGGACCACCGGCGTCCTCGACGTCGAGAGCCCGACCGCGAAGATCGCCGGCGTGGACATGCAGGAGCGGCATTTCCTGCGCATCAGGGTCACCGACCAGCCGGGCGTGCTCTCGCAGATCACCGGCATCCTCGGCGACCACGGAATCTCGATCGCCTCCGTGATCCAGCACGGCGGGGAAGGGGGCGAGGGAAGCGACGCGCCGGTGCCGCTGGTGATCATGACCCACAAGGCGGCGTCGAGCGCCGTCCGGACCGCGGTCGCGGCGATCGACCGCTGCCCGACCGTCCGCGGCCCGAGCGACTGCCTGAGCGTGCTCGACGATGCCTGACGCCAGCATGAAGCACGTCATCATCATTCCCGACGGGGCCGCCGACGCCCCCCAGGCCTCCCTCGGGGGCAGGACGCCGTTTCAGGCGGCGCGGACGCCGCACCTCGACGCGCTCGCCGCCCGGGGCCGCGTCGGGCTCACGAACCACGTGCCCGACAGCCTGCCGCCGGGCTCCGAAGTGGCCTGCATGAGCCTCATGGGCTACGACCCGCTCGTGTTCTTCACCGGCCGGGCGCCGCTGGAGGCCGCCGCGCAGGGAATCGCACTCGGGCCGCACGACTGGGCGGTGCGGTGCAACCTCGTCACCGTCCGCGACGGCTTGATGGAGGATTTTACCGCGGGGCACGTCTCGACCGCGGAGGCCAAAGAACTCCTTGCCGCCGCGCAGCGCGGCCTGGAGCGCGACTTCCCCGCCATCGCCGCCCGCTGGTCATTCACGCCCGGCGTCAGTTACCGCAACCTGCTCCTGCATCGGGGCTCGCCCGGGGAATCGCCGCTGCAGAGCGACCTCCGGGCCACGCCGCCGCACGACCTCATGGACCAGCCGGTCGCCGGGCGGTTTCCACGCGGCACCGGCTGCCGGCTGCTCACCGAGATCATGGCCGCGAGCGAATCGTGGCTGGCGGACCATCCGGTCAACGCCACCCGGCTCGCCGCGGGCAGGCGGCCCGCGACCCACGTCTGGCTGTGGGGCGTCGGTCGGGCGCCGGCCTTCGAGCCGTTCAAGGTGAAGTATGGGTTCGCGGGCACGATGATCACGGCCGTGGACCTGCTCCGCGGCCTCGCCGCCCTCGCCGGCTGGAAGCGGCTCGAGGTGCCGGGAGCGACCGGCTATCTCGACACCGACTACGCGGCCAAGGGCCGGGCGGCGATCGCCGAACTGGCCACGGCCGACCTTGTCTGCATCCATGTCGAGGCGCCGGACGAGGCCAGCCACCAGGGGGATGCCGCCGAGAAGGTGAAGGCCATCGAGGAGATCGACGCCAAGATCGTCGGCCCCGTGGCCGCCCATCTCGCCGGCCTCGGCCCGCACCGGATTCTCGTCTGCCCGGACCATCCGACGTTCCTGGCGACGAAGACCCATTCGCGAGGCGGCGTGCCCTTCGTGATCGCCGGCAGCGGCGTGGCCTGCAACGGGCAGCGGACGTATGACGAGGCGGCGGCCGCCGCCACGCAGGACACGATCCTGCCCGGCTGGCGGCTGATGGGTGAGTTTCTCGGTTCCAACCGCGCATGACGCGCAGGAGTGACGTTGGCGATGGCTCTCGTGGTGCAGAAGTTCGGCGGGACGAGCGTGGCCGATGCGGGGAAGATCAAGGCGGCCGCCGCCAAGGCGATCGCCCGGCATGCCGCCGGTGACCGGGTCGTGGTCGTGGTCAGCGCCATGGGCCACCAGACCGACATCCTCGTCGATCTCGCGAAGCAGATCTCCGACCGGCCCAGCGCCCGGGAAATGGACATGCTCCTCTCCACCGGCGAGCAGGTGAGCGTCGCCCTGTTCGCGATGGCGATCCAGGCGGCCGGCCACAAGGCGGTGAGCCTGACCGGCGCCCAGATCGGCATCCGCACCGACTCGACCCACACCAAGGCCCGGATCCGCTCGATCTCCACCGATAACGTCCGCCGGCTGCTCGACGACGGCGCCATCGTGATCGCGGCCGGCTTCCAGGGGATCGACCAGCACGGCAACATCACCACGCTCGGCCGCGGCGGCTCCGACACGACCGCCGTGGCCCTGGCCGCGGTGCTGGAGGCCGACGTCTGCGAGATCTACACCGACGTGGACGGCGTCTACACGACCGACCCGCGGATGCTGGCCGACGCCCGCCGGCTCGGCTCGATCAGCTACGACGAGATGCTGGAGCTCGCCAGCCTCGGTGCCGGCGTGATGCACTCGCGGTCGATCGAGTTCGCCAAGAAGTTCGGCGTCAAGGTGCTCGTGCGGTCGAGCTTCCGCGACGTTCCCGGCACGATGATCCTCCCGGCCGACGAGGCGACGCCGCGGCCGGCGAGCGGCGTGGCCCTCGCCAGGGAGGAGGGGCGGATCACGCTGGAAAACGTCCCCGACCAGCCGGGCTCGAGCCACGCCCTGTTCTCGCAGCTGGCCGCCTCGGGCATCGCCGTGGACATGATCGTGCAGAACGTCGGCCAGGGGGGGCGGGCCGACATCTCGTTCACCGTGCCGGCCGACGACCTCGCCGAGGCCCTGGAGCTCGCCGGGCCGGTGGCGAAGAACCTCGGGGCGACCGGCGTGTCGCACGACGGCGGCCTGGCGAAGGTCTCGGTCGTCGGCGTCGGCATGGCCCGGGCCGAGGGGGTGGCGGGGCGGATGTTCGCCGCGCTCTCCACGGCCGGGATCAACGTCCGCATGATCACGACGAGCGAGATCAAGATCTCGGTCCTCGTGGACCGCAACGACGGGGCGGCCGCCGTGGCCGCGGTTCACCGGGCCTTCGGCCTGGAGCAGGAGACAACGCAGGGCGACGGCGACGCGGCCGGCCACCGGCCGACGAAGTCGAGCCCGCTGGAGGTCGTCCGCCGGCTGGAGGGGATGGAGGACCTGGCGGTCGAGGACTGCATCCTCGACTCCTCGCAGGCGCTCGTGACCTTCACCGACTTGCCCGACACGCCGGGCGTGGCGGCCGACGTGTTCGAGGAGATCGGCCGGGCCGGCCTGTTCGTGGACATGATCGTGCAGAGCCATCCGCGGGACGGCCGGGCCGAACTGTCGTTCACCGTGCCGGCCGGCGACCGGGACCGGGCGACCGAGGTGGCGGGGCGCATCGCGGCGGCCCGCGGCGCCCGCGTGGCCGACGTGCCGCACGTGGCGAAACTGTCGATCACCGGCGTCGGCATCCGCAGCCATGCCGGCGTCGCCGACCGGCTGTTCAAGCCGCTGGCCGACGAGGGGATCAACATCGACCTCGTGAGCACGAGCGAAGTCCGGCTCAACGTGATCGTGGCCGCCGAGCAGGGGGAGCAGGCGCTGCGAATCCTGCGGAAGGCGTTCGGCCTGTAGCCCGCGAAGCCGCCGCGGTCACGGGGCCGACTGCGGTTCCCGAAAACCGCGCGGGAACGCCCCTCGTGTCGGGCTCGCCCTGGGCACCGCGACCGGCTCGGCCGACATCGCCGTCAGTCGCCGGCCCGTTTCCACTCGGTCAGCGTCTGCGTGGACTTCATCGCCGCCGCCAGCCCCCCGGGGAGCTGCAGCGGGAGCGTGTGCTCCGCCTTCACCAGGCCCTGGATCGGGATCCGCGCCGGGCAGTGCCATTCCTTCGACGCCGACGTTCCGCCCTTCGCTTCAACGGCCACGGTCGTCACGACCACGCAGTCGAGTTTGACGCCCTTGACCTCCACGATCTCGTTGGCCTCGCGGGTCATCTTGACCGTGACGTCCGGCCCGTCCGGCAGCTCGCGTGTCTCGCCGACCTGCATGCCGACGTGGGGCCTGTTTTCGGCTCCGAACAGTGCGGCGATCGGCACCTCCCGCTCCACGGGCTCGGCCCCGCCGAGCCCCGCCGGCGGCTGCCCCTTCACCACCTCCGTCACCATCGTGCAGGTGTCCTCCGCGACCGCGGTGATCGTCTGCTTGACCTGCCATTCGAGGTCCAGGCCAAGCAGCTTCGGTCCGCGCAGCGCGTGGGTGGTGAGCGTGAAGTCACCGACCCGAACGAGGGCCCGCTGCTCGGCCGTCGCCTTGGGCACCGGCCCGGCCTTCGCGATCGGCGGCGATGGCAGGGGGGGCAGGTCGCGGGCCGCCGCCAGCGCCCCCGCCGTGCATTCCAACGCCATCCCCCCGGCGCCGACCGCGAGGAACCGGGAGCCGCAGGCGGCGACGGCATGCAGCGGCCCGGGCGCGCCCGTCGACGAAACCCGCCAGGTTCGTCCGGCGTCGGTGCTGAGCAGGAACCCCCCCCGGTCGCCGACGGCGACGATCACGGCCGGCCGCTCCGCCGCCGCGTCGGCCGCGATGCCGCGCCAGCGCACGCGGGCCGGTGCCGGCACGGCCCGCCAGTTCTCGCCGGCGTCGTCGCTGACGAGCAGCGCCCCGCCGTCGCCGATCGCAACGACCGGCAGGCCCGGGCGGGCGAGCAGGCCGCGGAGCACGGCCGCGCCGTCGCTCCCCTTCGACACCTTCCAGGTCTCGCCGGCGTCGTCGCTGTAGAGCGCCCGACATTCCCTGGCGACGAACGCCGGATCCTTGATGCCATCCGCGCCGAGGAAGCCCACGGAGACGGGAGACCCGACGGCCACCCACCGGGTGGCGTTCAGCGCCCGGATGTCGGCCAGCGCGCGAAACACCCGCCTCTCGGTCCACGTCGCGCCGCCGTCGGCCGACCGGGTGATGTCGCCGTCGAGGTGATCGTCGACGCCGATGCCAACCTGGATCTTCGGGGCCGTCGCGGCCTCGACGCACCAGATCTCGAAGTTGCAGGGCACCCAGGCCGGTTTCCAGGTCGCGCCACCGTCGGTGGTGGAAAGCAGCGTGCCCTGTTTCTGCGGGCGGCCCATCACGACGTGGCCGCGGGCGGCCGCAGCCCGGGAATCGCCATCACCGCAGGCGAATCCGTTGCGGGCGTCGGTGAACCGGACGCACCGCAGCGTCGCATCCGATCCGGTGTCGCGTTTCTCCCAGGTCCTGCCGCCGTCGGTGGTGGCCAGGCACAGCCCCCTGTCGCCGACGATCCAGCCGTGCCGGTCGTCGACGAAGCAGATGCTTCGCAGGTCGACGTCGGCGGCCGCGGCGGGGAGCGACACGGGCTTCCACGGCCCGGGTGCCACGGCCGCCGCCCGCGTGGCGGACACCGCGAGGCACCAGAGGATCGCCACCACGAGTTTCTTCATGACACGTCTCCTGAGAAATACTACCGGGAGCATCCCATCGTTGAGAGAACGCTCCGACGGTTCGGGGTTGCCCATGCCCTGCTCGGCGGTCGTTCACTTCGGCCCTCCAGGCCTTCGTTCACTCGATGCTGGCTGCGTTTTCGTGTTCCTGCCTTCACTTGCCAGCAACGCCGCCTCCCAGGGCATGGGCAACCCCTCACGGATTCAGCGACGAGGAGTGTCAACAAGAACCTGCTCCCGGTAGTAAGCCCGAGCGGCCCGGCGAAACAGCCGCGCCTATGCCCGATTGGCGTGCGTAACCGGAGGGTGCGTGCCGGCCGCAACGCGGCCTAGCCGAGGACGTTGTCCAGGACCTCCTCGGCCACGTAGATCGGCAGGTTCGGCTCGCAGGTCACCGCCACCGCGATCGCGTCCGACGGACGGGCGTCGATCTCGATCACCTCGCCATCGCGCAGGACGCGGATCATGGCGTAGTAGGTGTGTTCCTTGATCTCGGAGATGATCACGTCCTGAAACTCGCCGCCCAGCAGCTCGACGGCCGCCACCAGCAGGTCGTGGGTCAGCGGCCGCGGTGCGGCGTGGTGCTTCACCCGGCGGTCGATGCTCGTCGCCTCGAACAGGCCGATGAGGATCGGAAACGTGCGGTCGCCCTCCACCTCCTTGAGGTACACGACCTGCTGATCGTTGATCTCGCTGATGATGATCCGCGAGAGCTCCATCTGGACGCTCATGCCACGTGCTCCGAGGGGGCCGGTCGCCCGGCAGGAACGATGTCCACCCGCCGGCGGACGATTCTACTCGAAGTTCGCCGCCGGTTCACGGGGGCGTCAGCCCTTGCGGGCCTGGAGGTCGCCGAGCATCGCCCGCCCCTTGGCGAGCTTTTCCTCGAGTTCGGCCAGTTGCGCCCGCTCCTTCGCCACCACGGCCGCCGGTGCCCGCGCCGCAAAGGTCTCGTCGGCGAGTTTCGTCTGCTTGGCCCGGATGAAACCCTCCGTCTTTTCCAGTTCCTTGCCGAGCCGGGCGATCTCGGCATCGACGTCAATCAGGTCGGCGAGGTCCACGAACACCTCGCAGCCGCGGACCGTCGCCGCGGCCGCCCCCGGCGCCCCGCCGGCATCGGGGGCCACGGCCGTCAGCGTCGCCGCCGCCATCGACTCGATGGCGCCGTGCAGCGGCGCGAGCAGGTCGGCCTGCTCACGCGGCGCCTTGATCGCCACCGTGACCCGCGTCTTCGGGGGCACGTTCTGTCGGGCGCGAATTTCGCGGATCGCGCCCACCACGGCGAGGAACGTGCCGAACCTGTCCTCGATCGCCGGGTCGATCCAGGCCGGCGGCGCCGCCGGCCAGCGGGCCACCATGCTCGAGTC
>JBIKKQ010000184.1:0-6661 GCA_044360305.1 Pirellulales bacterium | reverse complement strand
AGCCACTTTTTTTCGCCCGTCCGCAGCCCCCGGACGGCCCCGGAGGAGAGCCCGAAAACCGGCCTGTTCCCCGGGAAAAAAGCCCCCGGGCGGTTCAGGGGCTCTGGGCCGGCTGGGCGCCGGGCCACGGGCAGCGTGCTTGCGCCGCCAGTGCCAGCACGAGGGCCTGCGTGCCGAGCCGGCCGTGGCCCTGCGCGAGCAGATGGGCATAGAGCGACTCCGCCAGCGCCAGGCCCGGCAGGTCGATCTGCAGCCGGCGGCACTCCTCGATCGCCAGCCGCAGGTCCTTCACGAAATGCTCCACCATGAACCCCGGTGCGAAGTCGCCGGCGAGCATCCGCGGCGCGAGGTTGGTCAGCGACCAGCTGCCCGCCGCACCGGGGGAGATCGCCCGCAGGGTCGTTTCCAAGTCGAGGCCCGACCGGGCGGCGTAGACCAGCGCCTCGCAGACGCCGATCATGCCCGAGGCGATGACGATCTGGTTGACGAGCTTCGTCCGCTGCCCCGCGCCGGGGCCGCCGCAGGCCACGACCGTGCCGGCCACGGCCTGCCAGCACGCCGCCAGCGACTCGCGCACGGCATCGGGGCCGCCGACCATCACCGTCAGCGTCCCCTCGCGGGCGCCGCGGTCGCCGCCCGAGACCGGCGCGTCGAGACAGAAGCCACCCCGGTCGCTGATCGCCGCGGCGATCTCGACGGCGAGCTCCGGCGAACTGGTGGTGTGATCGACGAGCACGCCGCCGGGGGCGAGGCCGGCGACCACGCCGGCGTCGCCGAGCACGACCTGGCGCACGTCGGCCGGGTGCCCGACCATCGTGAACACGACGTCGCTGGCGGCGGCGACCGCGGCCGGCGAATCGGCCCACGTCGCACCGCGCGACACCAGGCCCGCCGCCGTCTCGCACCGCCGCGTGAACACCGTCACCGCGAAGCCGGCGTCGAGCAGCCGGCCGGCCATCGACCGTCCCATGACGCCGGCGCCGATCCAGCCGAGCCGCGTGACTCCGGGCCGGGCCGGCGGCGGCGCCGAGGCTGCAGCCGGGGTCGATCCTTCGTGCGTCGCCGCCACGTCACCAGCGCTCCGTCGGCCGGTCGAGCACCTCGCGCAGCAGGATCAACTGGCGGAGCGTCGCCGGCGACCGCAGCGCCATGGCCAGTTCGGCCGCCACCGTTGCCGGCTGCGGCCCCGGCATCGGTCCTGCCGGCGCGGTCGTCAGCCCGGGGGCGGTGTGGTCGAGGTCGTGCGCGAAGGCCTCGGCCACGTGCCGGGCGACGTCGCCGCCGGCCGTGTCGGCGCCGCTCGGCTGCCCCGCCGGCCGCTGCGACCGGGCCGCGGCGGCTGTCGGCCTGGCCTGGGCCATCTGCTCCTGTGCCTTCTGCGTCGGCCTGGATCGCTCCGGCCTGGATCGCTCCGGCCGCGCCGGCGGAAGCGGCGGCGGCTGCCCCGGCCCGGGGGCCTCCGCCGGTCTTCGGCCACCGGGCCGGCCGCGCAGAAACTCCTCGATCTGCCGCGTCAATTCCTGATCGGCGTCGGCCTTCGGGCCGCGTGGCGGCACGTCGGCGGGCCGCGCCGGGGGGCGGGCCATGGGGGGCCGCGGGGCCGGCGCCGGGAGTTGCTGCGGCTTTCGGGCGGCGGCGCGAATCACGTTGATCACCTGCGACACGACCCAGATGATCAGGACCGCGCTGCCGGCCAGGGCCTCGAACCAGTCGAAGCCGGCGGCGACGAGGAGCGGAAACTGGTGCATGCGTCAGGCTTCTCGCGGGTCAGGCCCCGTCACGAGGCGGCGGTCGCGGCGGTCGGCGGGAGACCGGTGGCGAACGAGCGGCGCATGTCGGTGTCGGCCTGCAGGTTCCGCAACTTGAAATAGTCGAAGATTCCCAGCGTACCGGAGGTGAGCGAATCGGCCACGGCCTTGGGAATCTCCGCCTCGGCCTCGACCAGCCCGGCCCGGCTCTCCTCGATGCTGGCGATCATCTCCTGTTCCCGGGCCACGGCCATCGCCCGCCGGCCTTCGGCGTTGGCCCGGGCCACGCGGGTGTCGGCCTCGGCCTGATCGGCCTGGAGCCGGGCGCCGATGTTCGCGCCGACCGCGATCCCGGCGATGTCGATCGACACGATCTCGAAGGCCGTGTTGGCGTCGAGCCTGCGGGCGAGCACCGTCTTCGAGATCACCTCGGGGTTCTCCAGCACCTCGGTGTGCCGCTCGGCGGAGCCGATCGCCGACACGATCCCCTCGCCGACCCGGGCGATGATCGTCTCCTCGGTGGCGCCGCCGATGAGCTGGTTGAGGTTCGTCCGCACCGTGACCCGGGCCTTGACCTTGAGCTGGATGCCGTTCTTGGCGACGGCGTCGAGCGACTCGCGGCCGCTGTTCTTCCCCGGGCAGTCGATGACCTTCGGGTAGACGCTCGTCTGCACCGCCTCGCGGACGTTCCGACCGGCGAGGTCGATGGCCGCGGCGAGCTTGAAGTCGAGCTCGTCGATCTGGGCCATCCGGGCCGCGATCAGCGCCTGCACGACGAGCGGCACGCGGCCGCCGGCGAGGTAGTGGGCCTCGAGCGCCTGGCGGGTGACGCCGCTTGAGTCGCCGAGCCCGGCCTGCACCGCCATGATCTTGCTGCGCACGATCACGGTCGGGTTGACCTTCTTGAAGCTCATCGCCACGAGGTCGAACAGCCCGATGCCGGCGCTGGAGGCGTAGGACTGCACCCAGAGCCGCAGGTATCGGGCCACGAAGGCGAACCCGACAAGGAAGACGAGGATCCCGAGGATGGTGAGGATGAGCGGCAGGTACTGGAGCATGGGCTGACCCTGGGGTGGAGACCTGACCAAGACTCGTTCGGGGACGGCCGCCGGTCAAGTTTCCGGCCGGTCGAGCCGCTCGAAGTCGAATTCCTCGAGCGTCGCGGACAGCGCGGATTCGGCTGCCGGCTCCGGGGCCGACTCCGGCGCCACGGCCGGCTGAGCGGCCGGTATCACGGCCGCCGCCCGCGGCCGGACGACGAGCGATCCCCCCTGCACTCCCGCCACCTCGATGTCCGTCCCGGCGACGATCACGCCGCTCTCGCTCACCGCCTGGTGACGAACGCCGTCGAGCACGACCACGCCCCACGGCAGCATGTCGTCGGCCGCTCGTCCGGAGCGACCGATCAGCCCGCGGAGCGACCGGCGCCGCTCCACGTCGGGCACCACGTCCTCCGGCGCCGGCGGCGGCGGCATCACCCGCTGGCCCAGCGGCGTCCAGGGAAAGAACCGAAACGCCATGCCGAGCACCACCGGCACCGCCCCGCAGACGATGGCGAGCACGACGAGGCCCGCCGTCGTCCCGCGGGTCGTGAACGCCATGACGACGGCCGCGACGAGGGACACGACGCTCAGGAACCCGAGCACGCCCCCCGAGGGCACGAACACCTCCAGCCCCATGATGGCGAGGCCGACGAGCAGCAGCAGGGCGATCCACAACGGGTCGGCCATCGCTCAGACCATCCTCACGACGACTCGCCGGCCGCGGACGGCGACGACGCGGACGGGCAGGCCGGGCTCGATCAGTTCGCCTTCGGTCGTCACGTCGCGGACCGCGCCGCCGATCCGCGCCTTGCCGGCGGGCGCGAGCCGGGTGGTGGTCGTCCCCTCGGCGCCGATCATGTCGTCGAGCATGGCGTCGTCGAGCGGGCCGGCCGCCGGGGGCGCGAGGAACACGTCCCGCAGCACCGGCGTGGCCGGCAGCACGCGCCGCAGGGCCACGCCGAGCAGGGCCACGCCCACGCCCGCCCCGAGGATGCCGAGCAGCGACCACTGCATCTGCCGGATCTGGTATTCGTTGGCCGGCAGCACGAACGACTGGCTGGCGAGCACGATCGACGCGATCACCAGCAGTCCGCCGCCGAGGCCGAGCACGCCGAACCCGGGGATCACGAAGATCTCGACGGCCAGGCAGAAGATGCCGGCGAGGAACAGCATCACCTCCAGCCAGCCCGACGTGCCCTGGAGGTGCTGGCTCCAGAAGTAGACGATGAACGCCACCATCGCCACGAAGCCCCCGAGGCCGACGCCGGGCGTCTTGAGTTCGATGTACAGCCCGGCGCCGCCGATGAGCAGCAGCAGCCAGGCGAGTTCCGGGCTGGCCAGCGCCGTCAGCAGCCGGTCGGCCCAGCCGGGCTCGGCGAAGCCGACCTGCCCCTCGACGCCATACGCCTTGCGCAGGGCGGCGAAGTCGCCGACCACGTGCGCCGCGAGGCCGAGTTCCTCCGCGCGGCGGCCGCCGAGTTGAATCGGGCCGGTGCCGACGACCGGGCCGGGCTGCCAGGCGTCACCGTCGGCCCGCGACTCGAGTTCCGCGGCACTGAAATAGTCGATCCGGCCGTTCCCCTGCCGCTCCGCCCGGCGCACTTCGATGCCCGGCACGACGAGCGCCACCGGCAGCGACCACGACCGGTCGCGCCGCTTCGCCACCCCCGCGCGCCAGGCCGCCACGATCGCCTCTCCTCCGCGTTCATCGACGACGCCGTCCCCCTCGCCGCCGAGGACCGCGTCGGGGCCGACCGCCAGTTCGTCGCAGGCGAGGGCCACGAGCGCCGCGTCGCTGCGGGCCGCGCGGGGAACGTAAGCCACGGTCCGCACCTCGGCCGGGTCGAGGCTCGCCAGCCAGTTGGCCAGCACGAGGCTCTGGTCGGGCGAGCCGCCGGAACTGTCGATCCGCAGGCAGACGAAGGTGGCGCCCGACTGGATGGCCCGGTCGATCCGCGACCGGACGCGGGCCACCGCGTCGGCGGAGATCGGGCCGGAGAGGTTCACCTGCACCGCTCGCCAGCCGCCGGCGATCTCCGGCGCGGCCTGCACCGCCCGGGCGTCGAGATCCAGCCCCTGGGCCAGTTCGGCGGGGGACCGGGCCAACAGCCTCACGAATCCGAGTTCGCGGGCGCGGCGGCCGGTCAGGGACAACGGCGCGGGCTGCAGCGGCTCCGGCACGCCGAGCACCGCCACCCGCCGGCGCAGGGCGGCGAGCTCGCGGTCCTCGATGATCTGCACGCCTTCTTCCTGCGTGGTGACGAGCACGACCCGCGCGGCCGGATCGAGCAGGGCCACGGCCGCCGCCGGAGGAACGGTGCGCCGCACGCCGGCCACGTGCGCGTAGGCCGCCCGCATGGCGTCGTCGATCCTCGGCTCGGCGGCGTTCGCCGGCCCGAGGACGGCCTCCGGATCCATCACGATCTCCTCGCAGGCGAGGACCGGCAGCACGGCATGGCCGGCGACGCCCACCGGCAGCCAGGCCACGGTCTTCACGCCGGCCAGCCGCTCGGAGCCGAGGAACCGGGCCAGTTCGAGGGCCCGACCGAAATCACTCGCGGCCGCCTCGCCGTCCTCTCCGGGTTCGAAGCGGAGCACGAGCACGCCCCGGTCCGGCGCGGCGGCCCGCAGCGCATCGAGCCGGCGGGCGACGGCGGCCTCGACCTGCTCGTCGCGGGTGCCGGTGATCGGCAGCCGCACCGTGACCAGGGCCGTGGGGGGCGCCGCGGACACGGGCGCCGATCGAGCGAGCGCCAGGCCGGCGAGGACCGCAACGCCGAGTGCCGCATGGAGGAACGCCGTCGGGGTGCGGAGCATGCGGACCGATCCTGGTGCCGAACGAACCCCCGAATTTTAGGTGCCCGTGCCGCCCGGTCAAAACACCGGCCGGAGGTTTCTCCGCCGGCCTGAAGATACCCTCCACGAGATGCAACCCGCTGGCGACAAACTCGGAAACTCAGCGGCGAATCGCCACGAAAACGAGGCCGACGCCGCCGCTGCCGATCGGTCGGCGCGGCCGGTCTGGGTCGGTCGAGTCGGCCAGGCCGAACCGAGAGCCGACTATTCGCACCTCACGCCCTCCCAGTGGATCGCTCTTTGCTGGGAGGTGACGAAACAGGCCTGGGCCCTGATTGGAGCGACGTTCGATGAATCCGCATTGTGTCGCAATTCTGAAAGGATTTCGCAACGAGGACGTTGAGTTCCTCGTCATCGGGGCGCACGCCCTCGCCGCGCACGGACACGTGCGGGCGACGCTCGCCATCGATCGGTGGGTCCGGCCAAGTGCGGAAAATGCCCGCCGGGCATGGAGGGCTCTCGAGCGATTCAGGGCCCCCCTTTTGAAGCTGCGGAACCGCCGCACGACACGACGGCGCACGTTCTCGGTGAGCGTGGACAGATTGGCCGGGGTGATCCGCCGAGCCGGCGGGACGGATTCTCCCGGGCCGAACGCCTGCCGGATGCCGAAGTCGCTTTCGATGTCCACGTTGGGATTCGCACCGGCCTCGAGCAGGAGCCGGAACGCTCCGGCTTGTTGTCCACGAACGCCCACAAGAGCGGCGTCATGCTGTCCTTGCCGCGGGCATTGACGTCGGCGCCGGCGGCGATGAGTTCCTTCATCCGGGCGACGTCGTCGGCCGCGATGGCATCGCAGAGCGCGATCACCTGCGGGTCGGCGAAGAAGTCGGCGGCATTCCAGCCATGCTGCTCGTGCCACGGCGCGTTTGTCACTCGCGCCGCCACCTTGCGGATCAGGCCCTGGGCAGGGTCACTGCATCCGGCCAGCACCAAGACCGCCGCGAACACTGCAAGCAGCGGGCCGGCGGGAGGCGACCGCACAGAAGATTCACAATGTTGCGGAATCACGGCGTA
>JBIKKQ010000151.1:0-8200 GCA_044360305.1 Pirellulales bacterium | reverse complement strand
CGGCTGCCGCAGGACGGGATCCTCGTCGACCGCGTCGAAGCCGGCGAGCAGTTCCTTCTCCAGGTCCTCGACCGTCTTGATGTCGAGCTGCACCCCCATCTCGGCGGCGAGCAGCTCGACGGTGTCGCGATCGAGAAGGGTCGCCATGCTGGGCATCGACTCCATCCCGAACGTCAGCAGCTTCTTCAGCACCTCGCTCGCCGCCAGGCCGATCGCCTCGGAGAACGCGCGCACCGTGCAGGGCACCTGGATCGCGGCATTCGCCTTTCGCGGCGCGGCAGTCGAAACGGCCGCGCCGCGGCGCGGCCGGCCACCCCGGCGCCGACGGGCCATCTCGTAGTCGTCAGTGCCGCGGGGCTCGGACCCGCGCTTGCGGTTGAGTTGCCGCTGCTCGCGGCCGCCCAGAAGATCATCGGACTTACCGGTCCCCGGCTTCGCGGGTGACCGGCGCGGCCGCACACCGGGCTCGAGCGGCGGCGGCATGGGAGCCGGGCCGACCCCGCCCGCGCCGCGCAACAAACCGCCCGACCGGGGCCGCGGCCCGTCCGTCTGACGCTGCTGCTCGTGCTTCCGCATGTGATCGGCAAGCGGCTTGGCACCGCCCGCCTTGGCGCTGCGGATCGCGTCGAGCGGGAGTTTGACGTCCGGCTTTTGGGCCACCGGCTCCTGACTGGGCCGCGGAGCCACGGGCGGCCGGTTGGCAGCGGGCATCGGGGCCAGCTTGAACGCCGGCCGCGGGGCCGGCTTCGCACCATCGCCCCCCATCCGGCCGGCCAGCGGCCTGGGCCGCGGCTGCTCCGTGGGCGGCTTGGGAGGGGCGATTTCCGGCGGCCGCGTCTTGTTGACGCCGGTGGGCGCGATGTAGTCCTCCCGCTTGAGCGCTCCTGCGGTCGGCGGCGTCGCCCCGGCGGGGGCCGCGGGCCGCGTCGGGCCCGCTACGGGGGCGGGGCGCTCGGCCACCCGCTGGCGGCCGGCGATGAACTCGCGAAGCCTGGCGACCTCCTCGTCGGTCAGGCTGGCGAGCGCGGAGCCCTTGTCCTGGATGCCGGCGCGCGTGCAGATCTCGACCAGCTCCTTGCTGTCAAGCTTCAATTCCTTCGCCAGCGTGTAAATCCGAACAGCCACTCAAACCTCGTTCCACCGGTGCCAGCCGGCATGCTGCCCTGCGTTCTCCACTCTCCGTCCGCGAACCGTCACCCACATCCGTCCTCGCCCGCCCGGCCCCGTCGCCGGCGGACACCACCGAGCCGTCCATCACGTCCCACCGGCGGCCGTGTCCGCACCCTGCGCGACTTCGGGCGGCGGCGCATCGCCGGCCGCCGCCGCGAGGGCGTCGGCAGCATCGGCATCGGCCGTGGCCTTGGCGACCCGCTCTTGTTCCCGCTGCTTCCGCCGTTCGTCGGCCGCGGCCACCTCGGCCATCGCGGCCCGGCGCTCCGCCTCAGCCACGATCGCATCGACCGCCTCGGCCGACAGCCCGCCAATCTCCATCAGGTCGGCAGGCTCGATCACCGAGAGATCGTCGTAGGACAGAAAGCCCTCGCCCACGAGCCGCTCCGCCACCGACTCGTCGAGCCCTTCGATCGACGAATAGCCGGCGATCGCCCGCTCGATCTGCTGGTCGAGTTCCTCGCGGGTCATGATTTCGATGTCCCAGCCGCAGAGCTTGCTGGCCAGGCGGACGTTCTGGCCGCGCCGGCCGATCGCCAGCGACAGCTGATCCTCGCGGACGAGCACGATGCCCCGGCCGAGCATCTGGCAGAGGATCACCTCGTCCACCTCGGCCGGCTGGAGCGAGTTCGGCACCAGCACCTGGAGGTCGTCGCTCCAGCGCACGATGTCGATCCGCTCACCACCGAGCTCCTCGACGATGTTCTTGATCCGGTTGCCGCGAACCCCGACGCAGGCGCCGACGCAATCGATGCGGTTGTCCGAACTGATCACGGCGACCTTGCTCCGGTAACCCGGCTCGCGAGCGATCGCCCGAATCTCGATCACGCCGTCGGCGATCTCGGGGATCTCCTGCTCGAACAGCCGCTGGACCAACTGCGGACGAATCCGTGACAGGATGATCTTCACCCGGCTGCCGACCTTGCGGACCTCGAAGATCGTCGCCCGGACCCGCTCGTTGGCGTGATACGACTCGCCGGGAATCTGCTCGCTGCGCGGCAGGATCGCCTCCGTGGCCCCGAGGGCGACGGTGGCCGCGGCCCCCTCGAACCGGGTGACCACACCCGACACCATGTGGCCGAGCTGTTCCTCGAACTCGTCGTGGATCGCATCCCGCTCCGCCTCGCGGATCTTCTGGATGATCACCTGCTTCGCGGTCTGGGCGCCGATCCGGCCGAGTTCCGCCGTGTCGAGCGGCTGACCGTCGCGACTCCCCGACAGCCGGCCGTCGTTTCGGTCGATGGTGATCGAAATGACGGACTCCTCGCCATACTGACGGGCGAGGGCGGTGACGAGCGCGGCCTCGATCGCCTGGAACACGACTTCTTTGTCGATGTTCTTGTCGCGATGGATGGCGTCGACGATGCGGAGGATTTCTTCAGGCTTCATGGGCTGCTCTGTGCCGGCGCGAGGAGAGAGCCGGCACAGCCGACGCCCTCACACTCTTTGGACGCCGAAACACCCCGCCTCGCAGGGGTTTGGAAGCATATCCGCAGCCCAGCAGCCACTCTCGCCCGTCGCTTACCAGGCCAAGAATAAAACGGCCGCCCGGGAATGTCAAGCAGCCGCGGGCATCGGCGGGGCAGCCGGGGCAGCGGAGCGGCTGGCCTTTCAGGCTTCGGACCAGCCGCGAAACACCAGCGCGCCGGCCTGCCCCTGGGGCGTGACGGCGACCGAGACGAACAGGTCGCCGGCCGGATCCCCGTGACGGGCGGCACGAATCGGACAATCCGGGTCGGCGACCTCGTAGTTGAGCAGCGGGAACAGCTGACCGTGCCGCACCGCGAGCAGGCTGGCAATGCACTCGACGAGCCCGCTGCCGGCGCCGAGGTTGCCGATGTTGGCCTTGGCGGCCACTGTCGGCACGCGGCCCACGGCCACCCCGAGCGCGTCCTGCAACCCGGCTGCCTCGTCACGATCGCCGAGCACCGTGCTCGCGCCGTGGGCGTGCACATGACCGAGCCGCTCAGCGTTCACGCCGGCCGCTTCCAGGGCCCGACCGACGGCCCTGGCGGTCACCTGGCGACGCAGGCCGACACCGGACGAGTCGGTGCCGCACCGCGCCGCATGCCCGACGACCTCGCCGTAGATCCGGGCCCCGCGGGCCCGGGCGTGCGACAGTTCCTCGAGCACGATCACCGCCGCCCCCTCGCCGAGCACCATGCCCTGCCGCCCCTTGTCGAAGGGGCGGCTCCAGCGGGCGGGGTCTCCCGCGCCAAGCGCCACCTGCTCGCTCTGCAGGGCGTGGACCGTCTTCATCGGATGGACGCGGGTGCCGGTGGCGCCGGCGAGCATGGCATCGGCCGCGCCGCGCCGGATCGTGACAAGCGCCTCGCCCACGGCGAGATGGCCGCTCGCCTCGCGGAGCGTCAGCGAGTTGCTCGGCCCGCGCAGGTCGTTGTAGATCGCGATGTGGCTGGCCGGCATGTTCGGCAGGTACTTGAGCAGCCAGAGCGGCGTGATCCGGGGCAGCCCCTCCGAGGCCCAGCGGTCGAAGGCGAACCGGCCCGCCTCGTCACGGCAGTGGGCAACGCTGGCGGTGAAGTCTTCGGGCACCGAGAGCATGTAGTCGGAACCGAACACGCAGCCGATCCGCTCCGGCGGGTGATGCCCCGCCACGCCCCCCGCGTCGTGCAGGGCCCGCTGGGCGGCGGCGACGGCCATCTGGCTCTCGCGGCACATCACCTTCAGCCCCTTGCGGATCGCTTTTTTTCGCTCGCCCTCGAGCGGCCCGAAATTGTCGATGTCGCCGGTGAACGCCCGGGCCTCGGCCGCATGCCGCAACGGAATGCCGCCGCAGGGAAACAGGCTGATGTCGCCCACGGCGCTGCGGCCCGCGGCCAGGCCCGACCAGAGATCGTCCAGCGTCAGCCCGAGAGGCGTGACGACGCCCATCCCGGTGACCACCACCCGCCGCTCGCCGGAGCCACTCATACCCGAGTCCCTCGTCACGTTCCTGTCACCCTTTCGCTGTCCGCCCGGCATCACGGGCCGCCGCGCGGCCGCCGGCCGCACGGGCCGCCACGGTCAGTCGAGCCGCGCCAGCACGAGCGACGCGTTGTGGCCGCCGAACCCGAAGCTGTTGCTCATGGCGACGTCCACCCGGGCCTGCCGGGCCGCGTTGGGCGTGTAGTCGAGATCGCACTCGGGATCGGGGGTCTCGAGATTGATCGTCGGGGTGATCACCCCATGGTGGATCGTGAGCGAGCAGACGACGAGCTCGATCCCGCCGCTCGCCCCCAGCGTGTGGCCGAGCTGGCTCTTGGTGCTGGAGATCGCCAGCCGCCGGGCGTGGTCGCCGAACACCCGCTTCACGGCCGCCGTCTCCGCCTTGTCGCCCAGCGGCGTGCTCGTGCCGTGGGCGTTGATGTACTGCACGGCGTCGGGATTCAGCCCCGCGTCCCGCAGCGCCATCGCCATGGCGTGCCCGGCTCCACGCCCCTCCTCGTCGGGCTGCGTGATGTGGCCGGCGTCACCGCTCGCCCCGTACCCGCGCAGCTCGGCGTAGATCCGGGCGCCGCGCGCCCGGGCGTGCTCCAGTTCCTCGATCACGACCACGCCGGCCCCCTCGGAGAGCACGAACCCGTCCCGGTCAACGTCGAACGGCCGACTGGCCCGCTGCGGGGCGTCGGTGCGAAACGACAGGGCGCGCATGTTTTGGAACCCGGCCAGACCGATCGGCGTCAGGGCCGCCTCGCTGCCTCCGCTCACCATCACGTCGGCGTCGCCATACTCGATCGCCCGCAGGGCCGAGCCGAGGGAGTTGGCGGCGCTGGCACAGGCCGTGGCGACCGCGAAGTTGGGCCCCTTGATGCCGTACAGGCTCGACACGTGGCCGCTGGCCGAATTGACCATCAGCTTCGGGATCGTGAACGGCGAGACCTTGTCGATGCCCTTGTGGAGCAGCCGCTCCTCCTGGACCTCGAACTCCCACAGCCCGCCGATGCCGGAACCGATGGCCACGCCGCAGCGATAGGGATCGTCGCGCGAGAAATCGATCCCCGAGTCGGCGACGGCGTCCTTGGCGGCGGCGATGGCGAACTGCGTGAACCGATCGAGCCGTTTGAGCTCCTTCGGACCAGCGATGTCCTCCTTCTCCGGCTCCCAAGGCACCTGGCCGCCGAACTGCACCTTGTACCCGGTGACGTCGAACAGGCTGATCGGCCCGACGCCGCTCTCGCCGCGCACGAGTCGGTCCCACACGAGCCCCAGAGGCCGTCCGAGCGGCGTCACCACGCCGAGGCCCGTCACGACGGCCCGCCTCTTCGTCCGTTGGCTCACGATCGCATCAACCCTGATGCTTCTCGATGAACTCGACGGCCTGGCCGACCGTCTGGATCTTCTCGGCGGCGTCGTCCGGGATGTTGATCTCGAACTCCTCCTCGAGCTCCATGACCAGCTCGACGGTGTCGAGCGAATCCGCCCCCAGGTCGTTGATGAACGACGTCGCCGGCGTGATCTGATCCTTGCTCACGCCGAGCTGGGTCGACACGATCTCGATCACGCGGTCTTGGACTGATGCCACCGTATGAATCCTCCTGAAAACCGAAACCGAAGCCGTCGCGGCCGCCCGCGGACCAGCCGCCGGCCTTTCGCCGACGTCCCTGGCCACCCATGCGCACCCGCCGTCAACACGGGTGGCCGACCTCCGAAGCCGCGCACCTTGCCCGAGTTCACGGCGAAGATATACCCGCTGCCGGCCGTCGCTGTCCAGCCCGGGAAAAACCATTTCGCAGAGGGCTCCGGCGGGGCGGGATTCGCCGGGCAGGCGATCCCCGGGCCCGCTGCCCGGGGGGGCCGTCAGCCGATCAGACCGCCATCCACCACCAGGGTCTGGGCGGTGATGTACCCGGACGACGGGGCGGCCAGAAACAGCACCGCCTCGGCGATCTCCCAGGACTCGCCGAGCCGCTTGGCCGGCACCCGCTTCTTCACCTCGTCGAGCAGCGCCGGCCCGAGCGCGGCGGTCATGTCGCTGGCGATGAATCCCGGCGCGACGGCGTTGACCGTGATCTTGCGGCCGGCGAGTTCCTTGGCCACGGTCTTGGTCAGGCCGACCAGCCCGGCCTTCGATGCCGAGTAGTTGGCCTGCCCGGGATTGCCGATCAGACCGGACACGCTCGCCACGTTCACGATCCGGCCGTACCGCTGCTGCATCATCGGCCGGCTCGCGGCCCGCATGAACAGGAACGGGGCCCGCAGGTTGGTGGCGAGGACGGCGTCCCACTCCTCGTCGCTCATTCGGGGCAGGAGCGTGTCGCGCGTGACGCCGGCGTTGTTGACGAGGATGTCGAGCCGGCCGAGCTTCTCGACGACGGCCTCGACGACCCGCTGGATGTCCTCACCCTGGGTGACGTCGCAGGGAAACACCTCGGCCCGGCCGCCGGCCGCCGCGATCCCGGCCGCGACGGCGGCCAGTTTGTCGGCCGACCTGGCCACCAGCGCCACCGTCGCTCCCGCCGCGGCCAGCGTCTCGGCGATCGCCCGGCCGAGGCCCTGCGAGGCCCCCGTGACGACCGCCACCTGGCCCTGGAGATCGACCCGCAACCGGCGCGATTCCGCTTCCGTCCCGCCCTTGTCTGCCATCGGTTCGTTCCTCGTGGTTCAGTCGAACACGCCGTGGCAGGCCACGCTGCGGTCGATCCGCTTCATCAGCCCGCGGAGCACGCGCCCCGGGCCCACTTCCCAGATCGTGTTCACCCCCATGGCGAGCATGGCGGCCACGGAGGCCTGCCACTCGACGACGCCGATCACCTGCCGGGCGAGGAGCCGGCGAATCTCGTCCGGATCGTCGTGGGGCCGGGCATCGACGTTGCTCACCACCGGGATCCGCGGCGGCCGGACGGGGGTCTGCGCCAACGCCGCCGCGAGCCGCTCGACCGCGGGCTGCATCAGGGCCGTATGGAACGCCCCGGCCACGTCGAGCGGCACGCACTTGAGCGCGCCCGCCGCCAACGCCGCCGCCTCCAGCCGCCGGCAGGCCGTCGCCGTGCCCGAGACCACGATGTTGCCGGGGCAGAGGACGTTGGCCACCTCGAGCACGTCCGCCTCGCGGCAGCCGGCGCACAGCTCGGCGAGCGCGGCCCGTTCCACGCCGAGGACGGCGACCATCGCCCCGGGCCGGCTGTCGGCGCAGTCCTGCATCGCCCGGCCGCGCAGGTCGACGAGCCGCACCGCGTCGTCAAATTCGATGGCGCCGGCGAACACCAGCGCCGTGTACTCGCCCAGCGACAGGCCGGCCGTGACCGTGGCCGACGCGAGCGGATTCCCGTCCCGGCTGCGCAGCACCTCGAGGGCCGCGAGGCTGGTGACGAGGATCGCCGGCTGGCTGACCGCCGTCGAACCGAGCTTCTCGACGGGGCCGGAGCGGCAGATGGCGAGCAGGTCGTAGCCGAGCACCTCGGCCGCCCTGTCGAACAGTCGCCGGGCGGCGGGGGTCGTGTCGCACCACTCGCCGGCCATGCCGACGGCCTGCGCGCCCTGCCCGGGAAAAACGATCGCCGTCGCCACGGACGATCAGTCCTCGGCCTTGACGACGGCCCGCCCCATGTAGTGCCCGCAGGTGCCGCAGATGCGGTGCGTGGGCACGGCCTTGCCGCAGTTCGAGCAGAAGGTCAGCTGGCGGGGGGTGAGAAAGTCGTGGGCCCGCCGGGAACGGGTCTTCTGGTTCGATTGACGTCGCTTGGGAACGGCCATGAAAGCACCTGGAACGGTTCGCTGGAAAACGCCGTAGGCTACTCAGGGCACCCGGCCGCGGTCAATCCGCCTCTGTGGCGCGGGGCCGCGAGAGCGGCCGATCGCCCGGCGACTCCCGTCCGCCACCGCCGTCCGGGGCCGCTCAGAACAGCCGCCCCTGGGGCCCGCGGGCCGGCGCGACGCCGAGGTGCTCCTCCCCCTTGGGCGTGATTTTCCGGCCGCGCGGGGTGCGGACGACCAGCTCGCAGCGGAGCAGGAACGGCTCGACGTCGTCCTCCAGCGTGTCCGGGGCGGTGCTCATGGTGTGCGCGATCGCCTCGATCCCCACCGGACC
>JBIKKQ010000150.1:0-8211 GCA_044360305.1 Pirellulales bacterium | reverse complement strand
GCGCCGTCGCCGCCGACCCGGCGTCGGCTCCGGCTTACGGTTGCCGGGCTGAGCCCGGCAACCAGTCTGGCGACGGGCTCAGGCAGGGGCAAGGATGCCCAGCCGGAGCAGCTGCGGGATCATCGATCGCTGCACGTCGGCGATCCGGTCGTCGATGATCTTGCGGCGCTCGGCCGCGTCCGCCACCGGCTGGCCGTCGCGCTGCACCGTCCGCCCCGACGCCTGCAGGCGGGTGTCGAGCCGCTCGGCCGCGCCCTCCCGGCCCCGCGCCAGCAGATCCCAGAGCAGCACGGCCTCGAAGTCGCCGAGCGCATGGCCGGTGCCCGTCCGCGTGCTCGCCAGCGTCAGCGTCTGTCCGGTGAGCGGGCAGGATTCGAGCAACGCCCGATTGAACCGGCAGGGCACCGCGAGCCGCTCGGGGACCGCCTCTGGGATCGGCCCGATCGGCCCGGCCGACAGCCCGATCAGGCTGAGTGCCACCCCCACGTCCACGACCTTGGCCAGTTCGTCCCGCGGCACGCCCGCCAACGCCGGGGCGGCGAGAATCTCCCCGAGCCGCCGGCTGCCCCCGGCGAGGAACTCGATCAGGCCCTGGTACACCGGGCCGTGGAGCGTGGTCGTGACCACGCCCAGGTTGGCCTGGTAGGGCAGCCGGGGATCGGCGGCCGGGAGGAAGAAGTGGAAGTCGTCGGCGACGCGGAGCCGGTCGTCGAGGCTCGTCAGCGGCCGCGGTTCGCGGGCGAAGACGTCCCAGCGAAACGCCGTGTTGGCGCAGAAGTCCTTGTGGGCCTCGGTGACCAGCCGGTCGGTCGTGGTGCGAAACAGTTCCTGGAACTCCGGCCGCACGCACAGGTCCCAGAAGTTGGTGTGGTAGGGGAGGGAGCCGGTGAAGCCCAGGCCCGCGGTGCGGAAGGCCGCCGCCGCCTCGGCGAAATAAAAACTCGTCCAGTGCTCGTTGAGATACTCGTGGACGAGATACCGCGGATCCATCTTGAGCAGCGAATCGACGTAGGCCGACGCCCTGGGGTTGTCCTCGAAGTACTTGGCGTGCTTGTCGCGGATGTAGACGAGATAGCCGGCCGCCTCCCTGATCCGCTGCAGGCTGTCCCCCTGCCGGAGGGCGGCGTACTGGCGGAGGATGCCCCGGATCGGCTGCAGATGGGCCCAGCCGGGGAGCGCGTTGTAGCTGGCGAGCACCAGCCCGCCCGGGGCGAGATGCCGGCGCAGGACCTCGAGGATCTGCTCGCGGATCGCGGGCGACACCCAGCTGTAGACGCCGTGCAGGACGATGAACTCGAACTGCCCGACATCGGCCGGCAGGGCGTCGAAGCCGCTGGTGATCACCCGGGCGTTCGTCAGCCCGCCGGCCGTGATCTCGTTGCCGGCGAAGGCGGTGTGCTCCGGGTTGATGTCGATGCCGACGAACTGCCCCTGCGGGTTGGCCGCGGCGAGCGTCGTCAGGCTGCGACCGAGGCCGCAGCCGAGTTCCAGATAACGGAAGCCGCCGGCCGTCGCCGGCGGCGTGACGCGGTTGAGCGCCGCCACGTACCGCAGGGACGTTGGCGCCAGGTGGGCGAAGAAGCCGGGGACGTAGGAGACGTCGGTGACGTAGCCGGCGCTGGTGCTCATGGGGAAGTTCTCGGGGTCTGGGTGGCGGTGCCGTTGTCAGCGACGAGTCTAACAGTCCGTGAAACAAGGCCTTGGTGCCCTTGGTTCACTCGTTCGACCTAGGGGAAAGCCGTGGTTTTCCCGGGGCGACGAGCGCCGCATCCTGCGGCGGCAGACTTGTTCCACCATCTGCCAAACGCCAGGCCGCCTTGCGGCAGCGGCGCACGATCCGACGGCGCAGGCTGGCGGCGGCGGCCGGCAGCCGATGGAGCCGCAGTGAACGGGCCAGCGACCGGCGCCGGGCCACCGGCGCGATCGGCGTCTCGAAGATCGTCGTGAACCGGTCGAGGATCGCGTCGGGGTCGGCGCAGGCGGGCACGCGGTTGCCGCGGTACCAGGGGTGGGCGAGAAGCGCGGCCTGCAGCGCCGGGTCGCGGTCCACGGCGACGACGCGGTCCACGAGGTCGGCGAGCGCGGGAGAATCGTGGGCCGAGAGAAAACTGCGGGTGTCGAAGTCGCGGCCCACCAGCGGGTCGCCCCAGTAGATCGGGATCGAGCCGACGCCCATCGGCTCGACGATCTTCTCGGTCGTGTAGCCGGGCGACGACTCGTTCTCGAAGGCGATCGTGAACCGGCACTCGGCGAGGAAGGCGGGCTTGTCGGGCACCCGGTAGCCGAGCGTGTTGAACACCCGGCCGCCGGAATCGACCGGCCGGTAGCGGGAGAGCCGTTGAAAAAACTCGTTGCGCACCCGGCAGAGCGGATTGGAGACGACGAAGCCGCAGAACCGGGGCCGGGCGGCGAACGCGGCGGCCGCGGTCGCGGTGTCAGCGGCAGTCGTGGCCGGCTTCACGAGCGTCGCCGGGTCGAGGTACAGGGCCCAGAGGGGCAGGCGGAAGTGCCGAGGGTGGGCGGAGTGGCCGAAGGTGAAGGCCCAGTCGGTGGAGTGCCAGTCCGGGGCGACGTTCTCGCCGGAGTAGAAGATCCGCACACCGTCGTGCCGCTGGTGGTCGTGCTTGCCGCGGCCGATGCACGAGTGGATGAGAAAGTCCGGGTCGGCGCAGACCTCGACGTCGTAGCGGCGTGCGAGGAGCCGGGTGAAGAAGTTGTCGGCGGGGTCGAAGGAGTCCCAGAAGCCCGCGAACCCGATCCGCACCCGCGGCCGCGGACCCCCGGCCTGATGGGCGTCGAGCGTCATGCGGTCATGGTAGCCGCTGGAGCCCGACCGCGTCGCCGGAGAGGCCTGGGCTCTCCGTTCATGGTCCATCGGGATCCTGCGTGGGGCGGGGGTGCCCCTGCCACGCCGCCGGACGTTCACTCCGGCCCTCCGGGCCGCCGTTCACTGCATGTCCGCTGCGCTCCGCCATCCCTGGCTTCGCTTGCTCCCATAGCCCGGCGGCATGGCAGGGGCACCCCCTCCGCCGTCCGGTGTCAATCAGCCGCGACATCCCTGGCCGGCCACGAACTCATGGAGTTTCGGGCCGAACCCCCTTTCATGTGCCTGTCGTGGGAAGGCTACGTTAGAATCCGATGGTGTCGCCACAGGAACCCGTCCGCCATGACCCAGGCAGCAGCAGTCGTCGATGCCCGAGCCCTGCTTGACATGCGCGACGACGGTCAGCGGTATGAACTCGTGGAGGGAGTCCTACGGATGATGTCCCCGGCAGGCGGTCGGCATGGCCGCGTGGCGCACGCGCTTGCCTTGATCCTGGGAACGCACGTTCGCAACCGGCAGTTGGGCGTCGTCTATGCGGCCGAAACAGGCTTTTTGCTGGCCCGCGATCCCGATACGGTCCGCGCACCCGACGTCGCGTTCGTGGGCCGGGAGCGGGCTGTCGGGATCGACGACGACCACGGATTCGTGGCGGTTATCCCGGACCTTGTCGGCGAGGTGGTTTCACCGCGGGATTCGTTCAGCGACGTCGAGGAGAAGGTGCTGTCCTGGCTGGCCGCCGGCACCCGGCTCGTGATCGTCATCGATCCGAGGACCCGGACGCTTCATGCCTACCGCCGCCCCGATCGCGTGGTCGTGCTCCGCGAAGGGGAGTCGCTCGATGCGGGCGACGTCGTGCCGGGGCTCCTGATCGGCGTTGCCGACCTTTTTCAAGGGTAGGGGCTGGCCCCGGCGCGGATCGTCGCGGCCCGCACCGCGACGTCATGCGGTCATGGTTGCCGCTGGAGGCCGAGCGCGTCGCCGAGCAGGCCGGGGCTCTCCGGCCCCAGCGAGGTGTCGGCGGCCCGGAGGTCGCTCTCGGCCCGCCAGAAATCCTGCCGGGCGCTGATCTCCATCACGTCGGCCTCGAACTTGGCCTGCTCGCGGATCGTGACCCGGAGGACGTCGCTGCGGCCGAGCCGCAACTGCTCGCGCTCGGCCTCGGCCACGATCCGGGCGAGTTCGAGCCGCTTGCGCACCTGGCGGTGAAACTCGTAGGCCCGCTCCAGCATCGAGAACGCGTCCTGGACCTCGGCCCGCACCTGGTCGTTGGCGAACGACAGCTGTCGGTCGAGTTGCATCAGCTGGGCGTCGAGCGTCTGCAGCTTGCCGCGGGCGTCGCGCCGCTGGGCGGGCATCTGGAATACCAGCGCCCCCTGCAGCACCTGTCGGTCGAGGCCCTCCGGCCCGCTGAGCGGGCTCTTGCCGTAGCCCGCATCCTGGTTGCCGAGGATCTGGGCGTCGATCCCGGGCAGCGTCTGGTTGGCGGCCAGCCGCCGCTCGACGATCAGTTTTTCCTTCTGCAGGCTGAGCCGGCGAAACTCGGGGCGGGCGCCGAATGCCCGGGCCAGCGCCTGCTCGTAGAGGGCCATGGTCGGCTGGACGGGCAGGGGCACCGGCCGCGTCCGGGTGCGCCGGGCGAGCAGGGGCCGCCCCGCGGGGTCGCGGTGGTAGAGCGAGAGATCGATCGCCGCCTGCTGAACGCCGCGGTCGGCCTGGACGAGGAGGCCGTTGCGCAGGGCGATGTTCTGCTGGTTGTCCACCCGTTCGATGTTGGCCACCGCCCCGGCATCGACCTTGAGCTCGAGCTGCTCGTCGCGGTCGATCGCCAGCTGGAGCACCCGTTCGCTGGCGCCGAACCGCTCCCCCGCCCCCTGCCAGGCCCAGTAGGAGCGGGCGGCGGCCCGCAGGTAATCGAGCCGGCTGCGCTCGATCGCCGGCTCGGCGAGCCGCATGTCGATCCGGGCCTGGGCGTGGGTGGCCCGGGGCCGGTCGATGTCGCGGTTGCGGGCCAGCGGCATGGTGAGGCCGCCGCGAAACTCGCCGATGTCGGCGGTCTTCTGCGCCAGGCTGTAGGTGGGGAAGTCGCCGAAGCCGGTGCGGTAGCCGCCGAAGGCACTGATGCCGCCGACCATGAACTGCTGCGAGAGCCCGAAGTCGGACCGGTAGTTTTCGTATGTGCCGGGGGCGAGGGCGTTGCCCGCCATATTGACGTTGGTATCGAAGGCGCCCTGCGCCGTGGTGAACCGGCCGGCGGCGACGCTCCGCTCGCGCTCCACCGCCTGGAGCAGCGGGTAGTGGGTGAGCACGCTCTGGAGCACCTCGCCGAGCGTCAGCGGGTCGGCCCGTTCGTCGATGATCGCCCCGGGCACGGACTGGATGCCGATCACCGGCGGCGGCTCGAGATCGGCCGTCAGGGGCGCCGGCGGCTGCCCGTTGGCAGGCGGAGGCAAATCTAGCGGTTCCGGGGCCGGCTGCTGCCCATGCGCGACCGGCGTCAGGCAGGCCAGGGTCAGGACCAGGAACGCGAGCCACGTGGAAGAAGGCCAGGGATGGCTTCTTCCACGTGCAATCACACTTTTACTTTGGGCGGTTTTGAGCCCTTGTCGTCTTTTTTCTGCTTGCCCTTCGAATCCGGCGCGAGCACCGGCGGGAAGCCGTTGAGCCGCCGCCAGATCTCGTAACCCAGGGAGACGCGGTTGAGCAGCACCCAGCCGACGGCCTGATTGCCCTGACGCAGGAATTCCCCGTCCGGCCAGTCGTCGCCGACCAGCTGCGCATCGGGCTTTACGAGGACACGAAACTTGCCGTCCAGCGTCGCTGCCGAATCGACCTGGACGATCCTGCCGCCGAACGTGCCGATGGCGAGCTCGGGCCAGCCCGAGAACTGGATCGCCGGCCAGCCCTCGAACTGCAGGCGAACGTGCGGCATGTTCTCGGCAGGCTTGTCCCCGGCAGTTCGGCCGCCCGCCGGCGCGGCGCCGGCCTGCTTGATTCGGTCGGCATACGCCAACACCAGCGGCGCGTCGATGCCGTCGAGAAACAGCTCGACGACACGGTCGGCGGTGTCGGGAACGATCGTGCACAGCTCGTCCCCTTCCTTCACGTACTGGCCGCCGGGACCGACGTTCGCCGCGACCCGATACACCGTGCCGTCGCACGGGGCGACGATGTTGCGGGCCTTGAACCGCTCGATGCGGTTGTCGATGTCCTGGATCTCGCGCTCGACGGAAAACAGGCTCTGCTCGGCCTTCCGCAGGTTGCTGCGGGCCACGGCGATGGCCGACAGGCCGGCGGCCTCGGCCTGGAGCAGGAGGGCCTCCTGCGTGAGCAGGCCGGCCTGCGCCCGTTGGATCTCGGCGTCGGCCTTGTCGATGTCGGTCTGGGCCCGGTCGGCCCGCATTCGGGCCTCGTCGCGCGAGAGCCGGCTTTCGAGGCCGCCGAACTTCGGGTTGTTGAACAGGCCATCGAAGGTGTCGGACCGGCCGCGCTCGAACGTCTGCGCGAACTGGGCGTTGGCCTTCGTCTGCTGGGAGACTTCGATCGTCTTGCGTGCTGCTTCACGGTTCGCCTCCGCCGCCTTCACCGCCGCGTCCCGGGCCGACTCCTGCGCCTTGGCGGCGGCGGTCAACTCGGCGACCTCCTTGTGCGCGGCCTCGAGCCGGCCGGTGAGGAACTTGCGTTGCTCGTCGAGCCGCTGCGCGAGCGCAGGATCGTTATCTTCGATATCGACCACAGGATCGTTCATCTTGACGCGGCTTCCCTCGACGACGTGCCAGTTCACGATCTGGCCGGCGACGCGGGCTGTGAGCACCTGCATTCGCTCGGTCGGGGAAAATGCGGTGACCGTGCCGCGGCACATCACGGTCTGCTGCCAAGGAACGAGGGCGAGGAGGAATGGGGTGGCGAGGAAGGCGAGCAAAAGAAGGCGAGCGGCGAAACGCACGTACCACGGCGTGGCGGCACGGGCCAGGGCCGACCTGGTCGGGCGGGGCGCGGCGCTGCTCTCGTGTCGCGTGGTCATGCCCACTCCACCGTCCGGTCGCAGCGACTCTTGATGTCGTCCCGGGCCGTGACGATCACGAGCGTCCACGGGGCCGCGCGGTCGAAGAGCGAGTCCAGCACCTCGGGGCAGCTGCGCAGATCGAGCCGGTCGAGCATGCCGTTGACGATCAGCAGCCGGGGCCGGCCGGCGATCGCGCGGGCGATCGAGAGCCGGGAGATGTCGTTGGCGGACAGGGGCAGGCCGTCGGAGGCCAGCGGCGTGCCGACGCCCTCGGGGAGCCGGGCCACGGTGTCGGCGAGGGCGACCATCTCCAGCGCCCGGCGCACGTCGGCGGCGGTCAGGTCGTCCCGCCCGACGCGAATGTTCTCCGCCACGGTGTCGGCGAAGGTCTCGGCCTGGCCCACGTAGGCGAGCTGGAGCCGGGTGCCGGGCCGGTCGAGCGAGCGGGCGTCGAGGCCGTCGAATTCGAGCAGCCCCTCGGTCGGCACCCGCAACAGCGCGAGCGTCTCCAGCAGCCAGGTCTTGCCGCTCCCCGACGGCCCGGTGATCGCCACCCGCTCACCGGGGCGGATCTCCAGGCGGCGCATCTCGGCGGTCTCGTGCCCGGGCCGCCGCGCCCGGACCTCGGCCACGACCCGCATCGGGGTGGCGGCGATCGGCAGGATCTCCCCCCCGGTCCGCTCCAGCGGGAGTTGCTCGATGACGCCGAGCTTGTCGAGTGACGCCTGAAGGTCGTAGAAGGTCTCGATGTACTTGCCGCTCTTGGAGATCGCGGCCAGCACGAGGGCCACGATCAGTTCGCCGGCCACGAGCTGGCCGAGCGTCAATTGCCGCTGGATGACAAGCCAGCCGCCGAGGCCGAGGAGGACGGTCATCGCCGCCGCCTCGAGGAGCAGGGCGAAGAGCGTCTGCCGCCAGACGACGCGGAAGTGCCTGCGCCGGGCGTTGACGTAGGCGTCGGCGAGGTCGTCCGCCCGCTGGTGGGCGAGCTCGCCGCCGCGGCCGAAGCGGAAGGTGTGGGGGCACTTGGCAAGTTCCTCGAGCCAGGCGGCGACGTCGAACTTGGCGTAGCTCTCGTCGATGCTCGTCCGCACGCCGCCGATCCCGAGCACGAAAAACAGGAAGATCACCAGGCCGGCCATCACGGCTGCGAACGTCAGCAGGTAGGGATGGTAGAAGCCAAGGACGGCGAGGCCGACGAGCGTGATCATCACCACGCCGATGCCGTCCACGAGCATGGTGGACAGCGCCTTCTGCACCGAGGCGACTTCGAAGAAGCGGTTGACGATGTCGGTCGGGTTGTTGCCGTCGAAGGCGGTGATCTCGGCGCGGGCGAAGTGGTCGGCGAAGGCGTCGGCGGTGCGGACGAAGAACCGGCGCTGCA
>JBIKKQ010000026.1:0-27542 GCA_044360305.1 Pirellulales bacterium | reverse complement strand
AGCCGGCCTCCGCGCCCAACCTACTACCGGAAGCACGTTGTCCTTGACGTTTTTGAAGGCGGAATCCGTGAGGGGTTGCCCATGCCCAGCGAGCCGGCGTTGCTGACAAGCGCAGGCCAGGAGGCCGAAGCGCAGGCAGCATCGAGTGAACGGAGGCCGGGCACCGATCTGCCGGCGGCAGATTGGTCGGGCCGCAGTGAACGTCCGACGAGCGGGCGTGGGCGGCCCCGAACCGTGACCCAGCAAGTTTCAACTCATTGGATGCTCGGCGGTGCAGCACGCCAGATGCCTGTCCTTTCGGGTTCCGCCCTGGCGGGCCTTCCCGCCGGCAAACGCCATGGCTATATTGTTCATCTGTTCATATACGCGGCCTGTGAGGGAGCCACCATGAACGCGGAAACGATCAGGGAATATCTGCGGCGTCAGCCCTTCGAGCCGTTCGTCATCCGCATGTCGAATGGCGAAGGGCACGAAATCCGCCACCCGGAATGTGCGATCGTCATGAAGACGCGGGTGATCGTCGGCTACCCCGACGAGGACCGCAGCGTCACCTGCGCTCTGATCCACGTGAACAGCGTCGAGACGCTGCAGGCGAACTGACCGCCGCACCCGCAACCGGCCCGGCCGTCGCCTGCCCTATTCATCTCAGGGCTTCGCGTACGGCCAGCACAACCACGTCGGCCACCAGCCGGCCTTGCCCGCGCCGGCGCCGCTCCCGCCCGTGCAGCCCACGGACGGACCGCCGTCGCAGCCGCGGCAGACCCAGACGACCTTTCGCTCGACGACTGCCTTCTCCTCGTCCTTCGTCTCCTTGACCAGCTTCTTCCGCTGCGCACCCAGGCGTTGCAGCAGTCGCCGGCGCACTCCGTGCAACCGGACGCGCACCCCGTGCAACCGGCAGCGGGCCGGTGCCGCCACGGCCATGGCGGGCCGCTGCAGCCAGGCACGCAGACCGGATCGCAGGTGGTGTCGTATTCGGTCTTCTGGGTTTTCTTCGTCCCGGGCTTGCATTCACAGAAGGCCACGAGGCCGCAGGTCGCGCCGCAGTGAACGCAGGCCGGGCGTTCCTTGCCCTCCGACTTGCCCTCCGACTTGCCCTCCGACTTGCCCTCCGACTTGCCCTCCGACTTGCCCTCCGACTTGCCCTCCGACTTGCCCTCCGACTTGCCCTGAGCCTTTGCCTTGTCGGCCCCGTTCCCCGTGTCGGCGGGCGCCGGCCCGTGACAGATGACGACGACGAGAACCGCGATCACGGCCAGCGGCCGTCGTCCGGGATGCATGCGGATCATGATCGGCGGCCGCGACCGGCCCTCCCTGTGGTCTGGTCAGAAGTCGAAGTCGATCCGCATCCCGTAGGCGTCGGTGAGGCTGTTTCCCCGGCGCTCGTCCTCGAGGAAGGCGCGGATGTAGTTGAACTTCCACCGGGTGTAGGGGTTCAGATACCAGTTGAGGCCGACCGTGAAGTCGGTCAGGTTGTTGCCACGGATGTTGTGGTCGTTGAGGACGATGTTCGAGAACCGGGCGGCGATCTCCCAGGCACCGAGGCCGGTCTGGATCCCCTGCGTCCGCGTCCGCACCCGGAAGAAATCCTCGAACGGCTCCAGCCGCATGTGGATCCCCTGCTTGCGGTCGTAGGGCCGATGCTCGCCGGTGAGAAACCAGCTCACCTGCGCCATGTAGCCGTTGAAGAACAGCGGCGGCCCGCCGATCTGCTCGACGAACGCGAAGGCGTACTCCGACTGCAGCGACAGCGGCCCCATGATGAGGGCGAATTCCGGGTCGAAGAGCTGGAAGTTGCGGGCCGGGATGTTGCCGGTGTCGACGAAGATCGGGGCGAAGGGGCCCGGCATGCCGTTCATGTAGTTGCTCGGGCTCGGCGGCCCGACCGGCCCGGGCACGTTGGCCGGCTGCTGCTTGCGGATTTCCGGGGTGTTGCGGAAGCGGACCTGGTTCTGGGACGTGGCCCGGTAGCTGTAGCCGGCGCCGAGGTGCATGTAGAACCGGCCGTCGCTCGGTTCGTCCCACCACGGCAGCCAGGTGCCGCGCATCGTCAGCGACTGGCCGCTGTCGAACGAGTCGTTGCCGGTGTTGTCGGAGTTGGTGCGAAAGGTGCCGATCGCCCATGTCGCCAGCTCGTTCTCCGTGTTGCCGTACGTCATCACCCCCATGTTCCGCGCGGGGGCGAAGGTGTCCACCAGCGACCGCTCCATGAACGTGTTGTTGCGGTTCTGCGTCACCCGCTCCAGCGAGAAGGGCTCGAAGTAGTGGCCGGCGCGGACGTTCTGCAGCCACGGCAGCTGCTTCCACTCCAGGTAGTTGTCGAGGTAGCTGGGCTGGTTGGCGAGCGCGAAATCGACCCCCAACGAGTATTCGAGGACCTCGAACGTGGTGCCCCGGGCGCCGATCCGCAGGCGGCGAAACTGGGCGCCGTCCTGGAGGTCGCCGACGCTCGCCCGGCCCACGGCGTCCTGGCCGAAGTACACCTGGTCGGCCTGCACCTGGCCGGAGACGACGAGCGACGGCTTCTTGGCGTCGTCCGCCTTCTTTCGGTCGGCGGCGGCGACGAGTTTGCCGAGTCCCTTTTCGACGGCCGCGAGCCGGTCGTCGGCGGAGCCGGCCCCTTTCTCCTTGCCGGCGTTCTGCTTCCCGGCTGCTTCCTTCCCCGCCTTCTCCCCCGCCTTTTCCTGAGCCCCGGTTTCCTTGCTCCCCTTCTCCTTGCCGGCCGAGGCGGCGCGGGCCGGCGTCCCCCCGTCCGCGGCCCGGTCCTGTGCGGCCCGCAGTTCGTCGATCTGACGTTGCAGGCGTTCCAGTTCGCCGGCCACGCCGCCCGGCAGGCGGGCCGCCGGCGCCGGAAGTTCGATCACCGCCGCCGGCTCGTCCGCAATGACGAACAGATGCTCGGGCGGCTCCGGGGCGGCTGTGTCCGCCACGTCGTAGGCCGCCGCTCCCGCACCCGCCGCGAGGAGCATGAGTCCTGCGTGAGCCGCGTGGAGAAACAAGGGTCGAAACACGGGGTTGTCCCCTCCGGAAAGGAGTCCTCCGGTTTCTCCGGTTAGACCGTCGTCATGGCAGGTGCCGCCTCCCGTGTTCCGGGTCGGCGTACGGTGCACCCGCCACCTTAATCGTCACGACCCGCACGACCGCTTGAGTCCTCCCCGGCTGCCCATTTACCCAGCCCCCTGGAAAACTGCGAAATCGGGCGGCGACACAGCGACTGCCGGCAAACGCCCAGCCCAAGAACGACGCAGCCGCGGCGGCCTTGTCAGGCCGCCGCGGCTTTCACGTCGTCTCGATAGCCCGTGCGGGTGGAGCCTCAGAGCGACCCGAACGTCGCCTTCCGCTCCTTGCCCGACTGGTTCCGGGTGATCAGCGCCGAGAGCACCTCGATGGCGATGTTCTCGTCGAGGAACTTCACCGCCCCGTCGCCCACGAGCACCTGCAGGCCTCCCGGATGGAACGAGTAGGGCTGGCTGGAACCCTCCGTGCCGTACGGTGCGGCATACCCGCTGCCACCGTAGGACTCCGAACCGTGGTCATAGCCGTTCGTCCGATTGAAGAACGCACCCGGAATCGTCTTCCCGTCGCTCGACGACCCGGCGAACAGGATGTCGCTCGCCGGCCGGCACCACCCTCCGGCGTTCGTGTGGGCGGTGGAGAGCTGGGCACTCTTCTGCACACCACGCTGGTAGACATAGGGCCGCCCACCCGACTCGAAGACCGCGATCGTGTTGGAGAGACCGTCGGTGACGTCCTGGAACGTGATCGACGCGTTCTTGGGCAGCATGCCGTTGGTGAAACCGCCGGTCGAGGACGACGTCATCGACACGCTGGGGATGATCAGGTCTGTCCTGTTGAAGGTCGATCCCGAGATCACCACCGTGCCGGTCACCGCTCCGGGCAGCCGGGGATCGATCCCCAGCGATGCGCCGTAATCTCCAACGGCCACGATGCCCGTGCCGAATCCGCTCGTACTGTCCGGATTATGGTCGAGCTGGTTGCTGTGCCGCGGCGACGACGGGCACTCGAACGTCGGAACCCGCACGCTCGTGACCGGCAGATTCTTGGCGTCGCTCCAGGTCACGCTCGTGTCGTAGGCCTGCCAGAGCGAGTTCTGGTCGAGCCACGGGAGCATGTAGACGAACACGCCGCAGCGGATCGTGGCCGCATCCGGGGGCCGGCCGCCGCTGGGCAGCTTGTTCTTCGTGTCATGGAAGCCATGGAGGGCGATGCCCTGCTGCTTGAGGTTGTTCCCGCACAGCGACCGCCGGCTCGCCTCACGGGCCGACTGCACCGCCGGCACGAGAATCCCGGCGAGCGCCGCGATGATCGCGATCACCACCAGCAGTTCGATGAGCGTGAACCCCGCTCGCGGGCGGCCGCATGCCGGCGTCCTGGGCGTTCTGAATCGGAAGGCATGTCGCATCGACTTTTCTCCTGGAGTGGAATCTGAAACCGAAACCGAAACTCGAAACTCAAAGCTGGGTCACCGCGGCCCTGTGCCGCACGAGCGACGCCGGCACCGCCATCAGCGTGTGATCTTGTATGGGTCCAGCGTGGAACTGCCGGCGGCGACGGTGACGGTCCACGGCGACTTCGCCGGCGACGCGAACCGAGCCGGCACCGCGTTGCCCCCGACGGAGCCGTCCGCATTGACCCGGAACCACTGCACGGTGGCGACGTAGTCGCCGGCCGGCGCGCCGTCGTCGGCCGCGAACGTGGTGAAGGTGAAGGTGCCGTCCTCGCGAACCGTGGCCATCGGCACCCCGTCTCCGGGGATGGCGTGCCCCTGCGGGTGGAGCACGATGCTCGCGCCGACGGGGACCGTGCCGCCGATCGTCAGACTGCCCGTCAGCGGATGCACCGGGCAGGGCGGACCGTCGCGGAGGGCGATCTTCGCCACCGCGACACCCATCACGGCCGTGACGGCGAGCAGCACGATCACCCGGAACGCCCACTGCGGCAGGCCGAGTTGCGTGAGCGAGCCGCGAATAACGTATGAGAACTCGTCCGTCGCGGACCGCAGCAGCGACGGCGCCGGCTGGGACGGGGGCAGTGTGCCCTTCCGCTTCAGGTCGCGCCGCTCGAGGACTTTCTGAATCGCCTCTTCAGCGGCATTCGACGTCTGGGTCGACGACAGCGTCGCCCGGTGCTTGAGTGACACGCGGGGTGCGGCTTTGCCGGAGCCGGGCTTGGGGCCGGCGACGCCGGGCTTGGGCCTGCGATCGGATGGGGAGGACATGTCGAGGGCTCCTGTCGAGCCGTCGCGTGCCTCCGGTGCTTCCGGTCAGTCGCGTCGGGAGTGTGGGTGTGAGTGGTCCGTTGATTCCTGGCCTACTTGCCGAACCGGATCTTCTCGGTTCGCTCGACCTGGACGACGACGCCGTCCTGCACGATCGCCAGCACCGTGCCGTACCGGAGCCCGTGCAGCGCCTCGCCGATCCGCCGCAGCGCGGCATCGGACCGGCCGGCAGCCGGGGCGCCGTCGCCGCGATCGCTGGTGGTCGGAAGATCGTGGTCGGGCCTGCTCATCGCTGTGACTGCCTCGTCAACGTCGTTCGTCAGATCACGTATTCGGGCCCGGGGAGAAACACGCGGGCGTTCCGCGGCGTGATCGCCACGTGCGTCCCCGGCTCCAACATGCTCCGCAAACCTCGTGCCGTTTCCGTCGGAAGATCCACCTGGACCTCGGCTTCCGAGCCGTGGGGCCTGCAAGACACGCGGGTAATCGCTCCCGCACGGGTCACGCGGACCACGCTTGCCGACAGGCTGGCCCGCCCCTGGCCGTTGCCGGCCACGGCCTGGCCGTGACTGGCCAAGGGGGTTAGTTCCAGTTCATGGGGCCGGAGTCTTCGCGGAAAAGCCGCTGCCCGGGGGCTTGGCAATTCCCGCCCACCTCGCTAACCTACGCAGACTTTGCGGACGAGGAAGACTCGTCCGCCGATGCATCTCCCATTTCGCGACGCTGACCGGACCTCTTGGAGGCTCGCCTGACTGCCCGCTCGAGCGGGCCGAGCAGGAGGCTCTCCCATGCCGGTGTTCGCGGACAACGTCGAAACGTTCGGGCGGACGCCGCTCGTTCGCATCAATCGTCTGACCCACGGCCTGAACGTCCGGCTGCTGGCGAAGATCGAGGGGCGGAATCCGGCCTTCAGCGTCAAGTGCCGGATCGGCGCGGCGATGATCTGGGACGCCGAGAAATCGGGGCGGCTCAAGCCCGGAACGCACGTCATCGAGCCCACCAGCGGCAACACCGGCATCGCCCTGGCCTTCGTCTGCGCGGCCAGGGGCTATCCGCTGACACTCCTGATGCCGGAGTCGATGTCGATCGAGCGCCGGCAGCTGCTCAAGGGGCTCGGCGCCGAACTGGTGCTCACCCCGGCCGCCGAGGGCATGCGCGGCGCCGTCGCCCGGGCCGAGGAGATGGCGCAGGACCCGAAGTACTTCATGCCGCAGCAGTTCAAGAACCCCGCCAACCCGGCGATCCACTTCGCCACCACCGGCCCCGAAATCTGGAACGATACCGAGGGCAAGGTGGACGTGTTCGTCGCCGGCGTCGGCACCGGCGGCACGATCACGGGCGTCTCCCGGTTCTTCAAGGACGCCCAGGGGCAGAAGCTGCACACGGTCGCCGTCGAACCGGCCGCGAGCCCCGTGCTCTCCGGCGGTGCTCCCGGGCCGCACAAGATGCAGGGCATCGGGGCGGGCTTCATCCCCGACGTCCTCGACCGCACGCTCGTCGACGAGGTCTTGACCGTCAGCAACGAGGAGGCCTGCGCCGTGGCCCGGCGGCTCGCCAAGGAGGAGGGCATCCTCTGCGGCATCTCCTGCGGCGCCGCGATGCACGCCGCCCTGCGGGTCGCCGCCCGCCCGGAGTCGGATGGCAAGACGATCGTCGTCGTCCTGCCCGACTCCGGCGAGCGCTACCTGTCGACCGGCCTCTACGAATCCTGAACCGTCTCCGTTTCACCCCCGACTCCCCCGACCGATTCACCCCGAGGACTCTTCCCCATGAGCGACAGCCTGCTGCAGCGCAGCGTCACGACCGCCGTGGCCCGCAATCTGGCCACGACCACGAAGACGCGGCCGATGATGATGTCGATCACGCCGCGGCATCTGCTCCAGCTGCTTCCCTGGGTGCAGGTGGAGGGGGGCACGTACCGTGTCAATCGCACCAAGGTCGAGCTGTCCAAGGCGGAACGGATCGAGATCGGTGCGACCGAGGGGGTGCTGTCGTTCACGGCCGATGAGCTGCGCAGCGTGCCCCTGTTCGCCACCCTGCCCGACACGTTGCTCGACCGGATGCAGCGCCGGTTCCGCACCGAGGAGGTGCCGCTGGGGAGCGACCTGTTGATCGAGGGTCAGGACCGGAGCACGTTCTTCGTGATCGCCCAGGGGCAGGTCGAGATTCTCTCCAAGGGGGCCCACGGCCGCGACCTGCGGGCCGCGCTGCTCACGGAGGGGGAGTTCTTCGGCGAGGTCGATCTGGTCAGCGACCGGCCGTCGGACATCACCGTCCGCACGATCACCCCCTGCGTGCTGCTGACGCTTTCGCGCAAGGATCTCGACGCCGTGCTCGACGACGTCCCCAACCAGCGTGACGCCTTCCGGGCGGCGATCGAGGAGCACCTCGCCCTCCGCTCGGCGGTCAACCGCTACGGTGAGCGGAACATCGACCTCGTGTCGGGCTACGCCGAGAACGTGGAGATCCCCGAGACGTTCGTGGACTACGCCGCCAACCCGCGGGAGTACTCGCTGTCGGCCATCCAGACGGTCGTCCGGGTGCACACCCGCGTCTCCGACCTCTACAACGGCCCCTACGACCAGCTCGAGGAGCAGATCCGGCTCACGATCGAGGGCATCAAGGAGCGGCAGGAGTGGGAGCTGGTCAACAGCCAGAAGTTCGGCCTCCTCCATGCCGTCGATCCGGCGATGCGGATCTCGACCCGCTACGGGGCCCCGACCCCGGACGATCTCGACGACCTGCTGGCCCTGGTCTGGAAGAAGCCGGCGTTCTTCCTCGCCCACCCCAAGGCGATCGCCGCCTTCGAGCGCGAGTGCACGCGGCGCGGCGTGCCGCCGGTCACCACGCTGCTCCATGGCGCGCCGGTGATCATGTGGCGCGGCGTGCCGCTCGTCCCCTGCGACAAGCTGGAGATCAAGAGCCGGTCGGGCTACAGGCAGTCGTTCGGCACGACGTCGATCGTCCTCGTGCGCGTGGGCGAGGCCGACCAGGGCGTCGTCGGCCTGCACCAGACCGGTATCCCGGGGGAGATCATGCCCAGCCTTTCGGCCCGGCTGATGGGCCTCGACAGCCTCGGGGTCGCCTCCTACCTGCTCACCAACTACTTCTCGCTCGCCGTGCTGACCGACGACGCCCTCGGCGTCCTGGAAAACGTCGAGGTCGGCTTCTACCACGACTACCGGTCCGACGGGCGGACGGCCTACGCCCAGGGGGCGGGCATCTGATGCACGCGGACCAGGAAATCGCCGCCGCCGGCCGCCTGCTCGCGGACGCGCTGGCCGCCGCACCGGCTGACTCGCTGCCGGCCGCCGGTCCAAAGACCGGTGCGAGCCCGCCGCCCCTGAAGGCGGCCGGGCCGACGTTGCCCGTCGGGTTGACGCTGCATCCGGCCCCCACTGCGCACCTCCCGGCCGCCACCGGCCGCGACACCACGGCCGACGCCAGCAGCGAGGGGATCCGCTCGTTCGTCCGGCGCATCCGCGGCCTCGACCATCTCCGGCCGGACCCGGCATTCGATGCCATTCCTGGCGTCGGCAAAGCCGCGGGCCCCCGGCCGGTCGGCATGACGGCAGCCACGGGTCCGGTCGCCGGCGTCCTCGACGTCGAGGCGGTGCGGCGCGATTTCCCGATCCTCCGCGAACGGGTCCACGGCCGGCCGCTCGCCTGGCTCGACAATGCCGCCACCACGCAGAAGCCGCAGGTGGTGATCGACGCCCTCGCCGCTTTCTACGCCCACGACAACTCCAACATCCATCGCGGTGCCCACACCCTCGCCGCCCGGGCCACCGACGCCTACGAGCGGTCACGGAGCACGGTCGCCTCGTTCCTCGGGGCGGAGAGCGCCGACGAAATCGTGTTCGTCCGCGGCTGCACCGAGGGGATCACCCTCGTCGCCAACATCCTCGCACCGGGCCTGTCCCGCGGCGACGAGATCGTGCTCACGGAGCTCGAGCACCACGCCAACATCGTCCCCTGGCAGATGGTGGCCGAGCGGACCGGCGCGGTGCTGCGGGTGGTGCCGATCGACGACCGCGGCGACGTGATCCTCGAGGCCTACGCGAAGCTGCTCTCGCCGCTCACCAGGATCGTCGCCCTGTCGCACGCCTCCAACAGTCTGGGGACGATCCTGCCGGTCGAACTGATGACGGGCATGGCCAAGGCGCTGGGCGCCCGCGTGCTCGTGGACGGCGCCCAGAGCGTGTCGCACTTCCCGGTGGACGTCCGCCGCATCGGCTGCGACTTCTACGTCTTCTCGGGTCACAAGATCTTCGCCCCCACCGGCATCGGCGCCGTCTGCATGCCGCTGGAGGTGCAGCGGTCGCTGCCGCCGTGGCAGGGAGGCGGCAACATGATCCGCGACGTCACCTTCGCCCGCACCGTGTACGCCGACCCGCCGGCGAAGTTCGAGGCCGGCACGCCGAACATCGCCGACGCCATCGGCCTCGGCGCCGCCCTGGAGTACGTCACGGCCCTCGGCCGGGAGCGGATCGCCGCCTACGAGCACGAACTCCTCGGCCACGCCACGGCGACGCTTGGCGCGATCGACGGCCTGCGGTTCGTGGGGACGGCCCGGGAGAAGGTGGGCGTGGTGTCGTTCGTGATCGACGGCCTCGACCCGATCGAGATCGGCCGGGCGCTCGACCGGGAGGGGATCGCGGTCCGCGCCGGCCATCACTGCGCCCAGCCCTCGCTGCGGCGGTACGGCCTCGAGGCCACCGTCCGGCCGTCGCTCGCCTTCTACAACACCCGGGCCGAGATCGACCGGCTCGGTGCGGCCGTCGCCGCGATCGCCGGGCGCCCGCGAGCCCGCTGATATCAGACCCCCGCGGACTGCGGCCGGTTCTCGCGGAGGTGATCCGGCAGCCACTCCTGCTCGGCCGCGTCGGGGGCGACGCTGCCCGCCGTGCCGCCTCCGGGCACGTGGCCCGGCAGATACTCGTCCTCGTGCTCCTCCCGGGCACTCGTCCCGAAGAACGAATACATCACCGGCACGAGAATCAGCACGAGGAACGTGGTCATCATCAGGCCGAAGGCCATTGACGTCGCCATCGGCACGAGGAACTGGGCCTGGAAGCTCTTCTCCAGGAGCAGCGGTAGCAGGCCGCCGATCGTCGTGATGCTCGTCAGCATCACGGGCCGGAACCGCAGGCAGCCGGCCTCGCGGAGCGCCGCCCGGAGCGGATGCCCCTCGCGGACGCGGAGATTGATGAAGTCGATGAGGCAGATCGAGTCGTTGACGACCACGCCGGCGAGGGCCACGAGGCCGAACATGCTGAACAGGGTGAGCGGCATGCCCATCAGGGCGTGGCCGAATACGGCGCCGGCGATGCCGAAGGGAATGGCGGCGAGGATCAGGAACGGCTGGAAGTAGGACTTGAACTCCATCGTCAGGAGCACGAACATCGCGAACAGGGCGACGACGAATCCCACGCCGAGGCTGCGCAGCGACTCGTTCGACTGCTCCCGCTGCCCCTCCCAGCGGACCCGGACCGCGGGAAACTCCGTCTTGAACGCCGGCATAAGGCGAGCCTCCATGTCGGCGATCACCTGGGAACTGGTGAGCGTGCTCTTGGCGACGTCGATGTCGGCCGTCACCGTGATCGATCGCTTCTGCCCGAGCCGGTTGATCTCCGAATAGCCGCGATCGACGGTGACGTCGGCAAGTTCGCCGATCGGCCGCTTGACGCCGTCCGGGCCGGTGACGCGGATCTCGTCGAGCGTCGCCAGCGTTCGTCGCTCGGCCTGCGGATAGCGGACCATGAGCTTGACCTCGTGCCGTCCCCGCTGCAGCCGCATCACCTCCTCGCCGTAGAACGCCGCCCGGATCGTCCCCGCCAGGTCGGCGAGCGAGACTCCCATCGCTTCGGCCTTCGGCTTGACCTTGATCTGGTACTCCCACTTGCCGGGGCGCGAGTCGTCGTCGATATCGATCACGCCCGGATACTGGGCCATCCACGTCTTGCACCGCTCGACCGCCGACTCGAGCTGCCGCACACTCTCCGGGTCGGCCGCCGCCAGCAGCTTGAACTCGATCGTCTTGCCGCCGGGGCCGATGTTTTCCGTGCCGAAGACGAGCGACTCCGTACCCGAAAACTCGCCCGCCAGCCGGCGCCACTCGCTGATGAACTGCTCGCTCGTCACGGTCCTCTCCTGGCCGTCAACCAGTTCCACGGCCACGGCGCCGACGTGGCTGCCGCTCATCCGGGCATTCGGACCGATCTCCCCCTGGGCGGCCACCTGCCCGACGGCCCGATGGACGAGTTCCACGATCGGCCGCCCCTGCGGGGAGAGCGTGCGGGCCGCGGCGACCGCGGCACGTTCCAGCCGGCCCGTGGCCTCCTCGGCCACGCTCGCCGGCGTGCCGTCGGGATACACGACCTTGGCGAGCAGTCGGTTGGCGTCGATCTTGGGAAACAGCAGGAAGGGGGTGACACCGCTGCGGACGATGCCGAGGGCGACGAGGAGGATGCAGGCGGCCCCGGCGAGCACCGACAGCCGGTTGTCGAGGGCGACCTCCAGCGCCGGAGCATAGACGTGCTTCACGAACCACTTCAGGCCACCGTCGCAGGCCCGCTGCAGCCAGGCCACGACCGGCAGCAGGAGCTTGAGCGGATAGAGCACGACTCCGATGATCGTGAACACGAGGTTCTTCTCGTGGGCCAGGTGGCCCGGCAGGACAAGCGTCGATTCGGCCAGCGACACGAGCAGCGTGGAAATGAAGGCAAAGGGCATGACGGCGATGAATTTGCCCATCACGCCGGAGACGAAGCACAGCGGCAGGAACGTGATCACGGTCGTCAGCACGCTGGAAATGACGCTTGGCACCACCTCGACGGTGCCGTCGATCGCGGCCGCGACCAGGCTCTTGCCCATTCGCCGGTGACGGTCCACGTTGTCGCTGACGACGATGGCGTCGTCCACGACGATGCCGATCGCCATCAGGAAGGCGAACATCGACAGCATGTTGAGCGTCTGGTCGGTGGCGAACATCAGCGCCCCGGTGCCGAGCATCGAGAACGGGATGCCCATCGCCACCCAGAAGGCGATCTTCAGGTCGAGAAACAGGGCGAGCATGACGAACACGATCACCAGGCCCTGGAGGCCGTTCTCGATGAGCATCTCCAGCCGGTCGCGGACATCGATCGACTGGTCGGCCCAGATGGCGAACTCGTAGCCCTCCGGCAGCTTCGCCGTGGCGACGTACTTCTTCACGGCCGCCACCATCGCCAGCAGGTCCTCGCCGGAACTGCGGTCGATCGAGATCACCATGCCGGGCCGGCCGTTGATCTGGTTGAGGGAAGCGACGTCCGCGAACTCGTCGCGAACCGTTCCCAGGTCGCCGACCGTGAGCACGAGGCCGTCGGGGAGCGTGACCAGCGGCAGCTTGGCGATCTCCGCCCCGACGTACCGCTTGTTCTTGCCGCGGAGCATGATCTCGCCGCGTTCGCTGCGGATCGTGCCGCCCGGCAGTTCGAGGTTCTCGCGCCGGACGATCTCGGCGACCTTCTGGAGCGAGAGCCCGTATTTCCGCAGCGTCTCCTCGGAGATCTCGATGTCGATCTGGTAGTCGCGGGCACCGAGCAGGTTGGCCGCGGATACCGCCGGCAGCGCGAGCAGGTCGTCGCGGACGAGTTCGGCCACGTCCCGCAGCTCGAGTTCCGCCGCCGTGTCCCACGGCCGGCCCGCGGGCGCGAGCACGCCCACTTTGATCGCCGCCGTCCGCAGCGTCACCTGCTCGATCTTCGGATCCTCGGCCAGTTCGGGCATGCTCGGGATCCGCTCCACCTCGGAGCGGATCTCGCCGAGGGTCTTTTGCACGTCCTTGACGCTCTCCTGGAGCTCGAACACGCAGAACCCCATCCCCTCCTGGGCGACGCTCGTGATCTTCTTGATGCCGGCGACGCTCCGGCAGGCCTCCTCGACCTTCTGGCAGATTCCCTCCTCGACCTCGGCCGGCGTCGCGCCCGGATAGGGAACGGTGACGAGGACGATCTCCAGATCGAACTCCGGAAACACCTCGCGGCGCATCGAGGCGAAGGCCAGGCCGCCGACCAGCAGGATGGCGATGACCAGCGTGTTCATCGCCGGCATGTTGCGGACCGTCCAGGAGACGATCGATCTCACGTGGCGTCCTCCGTGGGCTGTGGCTCGACCCGGGCCGCAGGCGCGGCCGGCTGGTCGGCCTCGACGAGCGGCATGCCGGCCCGCGGCGCGGCGATCGGGGAGACGACCACGCGATCGCCGGCCCGCAGGCCCGAGGCGTTGGCGTCGAACACGAGCCGGCCCCCGGACGCCTGCACGGCCCGCGGTCGCAGCACCTCCAGCCGCCCGTCGCGCACCACCCACACGTCGCCGCTGGGCCGCTGCGCGTCGTCGGGAATCGAGACCAGCGGATCGCCGGAGACGACGTGCACGTGCACCTGCACGAACATCCCGCGGATCAGCGACCGCGGCGCCGCCGCCGGCAGCTGCGGCAGGGGAACTCCGTAACGGTCCAGCGCGCGGACGCGGCCCGGCTCGCGGACGAGCACGCGGCAGGGGAGCGTGCGGGTCTTCTCGTCGAGGCCGCGTCCCTCCTGCCGCGCCAGCACGCCGTCCCACTCGTAGACCGCGTCGCCGATCCGAAACACCACCGTGGCAGGCGTGTCGAACGCCGCCCGCCCCTCGCCCGTGACGGCGGCGGGCCGGCTGCCCCAGATCCGCGCCACGTCGTCCATCTCCAGGCTCGTCCGCACCTCGGCGGCACTCGTGTCCTCGATCGTCACAAGCGCCGCACCCTTGGCGACGAACGCCCCCTGCTCCACCCTGTCCTCGACGACGACCCCGTCCACCGGCGCCGTGATCGTGGTCCGCGCCAGGTCGAGCCGGGCCTTCTCCAGCATCGTGCCGGCCAGCGACTTCGCCTCGATCAGCCGGTTGCGCCGCTTCGTCAGCACCCGCTTCTGTCCCTCCAGCACCGTCAGGGCTGTGGTGGCCGTGAGCTCATCGCGAACGGCACGGTCGTGATCCGACGCGGTGACGATCCCGCCGGCTTTGAGGTTCTGGAGCCGGGCGGACTCACGCCGCGCCAGCTCCAACTGGCGTCGCGAGAGGTCGATCGAGGTCGCGTTTTGCGTCAGTTCCTCGTCCACCTCCTCGATCGCCAGCGTGGCCTGGGCCTGCTCCCGCTCCAGCCGCTCCACGTCGAGCTCGTAGTCGCGCGGGTCGATGGTCAGCAGCCGGCTGCCCGCCTTGACGAACCGCCCCTCGTTGCAGTCCTCCGCCTTGTACTGCAGGCGGCCCGCCACCTCGGCCGCCAGCGTCACCTCGCGGAGCGGCACGACGACGCCGTCGGCATCGACCGTGAGACCCTCGCTGACCGGCTCGGCCGCCACCGTCCGCACCGCGACAGCGGTCGCCGCCGGCACCTCCTTGCGGGCCGGAGGCGCCTGACGACCGAGCTTCAGGAAGATGCCGATCCCCGCGCCGAGGATCACCAGCGGCAGCACCCAGCCCGTGACCGTCTTCGTCGCACTCATGCCACCACGTCCCGTGAAGTGATATCCGCCGCCACGATCCCCAGCGGCGGCGCCGCTCCGAGCGCCGCCAGCGCGTAGCGGGTGACGTGCTCGGCGAGCCGCGGCAGCGTGTGCAGGTCGGCAAGCTCGTCCGCCGGCACGAGCATGCCGACCACGTCCCCCGCGGCCCGGTAGAGAAAGCACTGGCCGATGATGCTCAGGCCCACGCGGCGGAGCTCCGGCTCAGCGAGCCGGCCGCCGGCGAGGTCGGCGAGGATCGCGACCAGCACGGCGAAGTGCGGCCGGATGTAGTCCTCGACCAGCTCCCGGCAGGCCTCGGTCGGCTGCAGCACCTCGCGCATCATCAGCCGCACCTGCCACGGGGGCTGGCCGAAGCCGAGCATCCGCTCGAGCATGTTGTGGACGAAGTCGTGGAGCCGCCGCTCCGCCGGCACGCCCGCATCCCACTCTGGCAGCGGCACCTGCCTGACCCGCGACTCGTGGGCGTGCTTCACGCTCTCGATGTACAGCCGGCGCTTGTCGCCGAAGTAGTAGTTGACGGCGGCGACGTTCGTGCCCGCCGCGGCGCAGATGTCGCGGACGGTGGCCGCGTCGTAACCCCGCTCGGCGAACTCCCGCCCTGCCGCGAGCAGGATCCGCTCCCTGGGATCCTCCACCGGCCTCTCCTCGCGGATTCTTTCGACAGTCGCCATGGCTCTTCCGGCCGTTTCAAACATGCGCTTCAATCGTGCGTACGACATGATAACTGGACAGGCATCATCTGGCTAACGCCAAAAAGCCCAAGTCGCTTGAATTCCTGGCGGTGGCATGCCAGCGTCGCGAGCCGGTTCGCACCGCGTCCGATCGACGATCATTTCGCCCGCGAGAGCTTCACGATGCCGCAGCCATGACGGCCGCCGCCGCCCGGCGGCCGCTGGCCAGTGCCCCGTTGATCGAGCCGCTGCCGCAGTGATCGCCGCAGATGAACAGGCCGGAAGCGAGCCGCGCCGACGCGGGCCGGAGCCGGCGGGCCGCCGGCGATTCGTCGGGCAGGGCCCGCGGCACGGCCACGGTCGCCAGATGTCGCCACGACACTGGGGCATTGCCGAACCAGCCGGCCGCCTGTCGGCGGACGGCATCGGGCAGCGCGTCCTCGGGGCCGTCCCAGTCGGCGCGGATCGAGGCGTACACCAGCGTTGCGCCGGCGGGCGCGTAGCCCGCGGCCACGTCCGACGGCACGGTGAGGTTGTCGATCGGACCGGCCGCGTCGGCGTTCACGAGCAGCACGCGGCTCGCGAGCGGCGAGCGGTCGGCGGCAAACGCCACCAGCCGCGTTCCCTTCACGCCCCGCGTCTTCCACGCCCCGGCGAACCCCTGCGGGAGGATCGCGGCCGCGGCCGACGCGTCCACCGCGACGACGACGCTGCCGGCCTCGACCGTGTCGCCGTCGGCAAGCGTCACCCGCCCGGGCTCGACCCGGCGCACCGGCGTGCCGAGCCGCACCGTGCCCGCGGGCAGGCCGGCCGCGAGCTGCCGCGGGATCGCCTCCATCCCGCCGCGCGGCAGGCAGGCCCGGCCGCGCGAGAACATCGCGAAGTCGAAGAGGAACAGGTCCGCGGCCGTGTCGAGCGACCGTTCGAGAAACACGCCGCCAAAAAACGGCACGAAGAACCGACGGACGAACGCCGCTGAAAAACCCCGGGCGGCGAGCTCGTCACGGGTCGTCCGCTCCGCGGCCGCGCCGACCGCGTCGGGATCGAGCCGGCCGGCGTCGAGGCCGCGAACCGCGTCGGCCCGCAGCCGGGCCGTCCGCCAGGCGTCGGCCAGACCAACAGTGCCGTCGAACAGTCCGCCGATCGCCGCCAGCGGCCGGCGCCACGGGTCGGCCACCCGGCGCAGCCGCCCTCCGTCCGCGATCACCGCCCCGGGATCGAAGGCGCCGAGCGCCAGTCCGTCGAGGTCAAGCTGCCGCCGCCCCTCGGGATAGGCGTCGTTGTAGACCTGGAAGCCCCGATCGATGCGGAATCCGTCCACGGTGTCGGTGGCCACGCGGCCGCCGACGCGATCGGCGGCCTCGAGCACGGTCACCCGCCGACCGGCTCGGGCCAGTTCCCGCGCGCAGGCCAGCCCGGCGAGCCCGGCCCCCACGATGATCACGTCGTCATCTGCCATGCGGCACTTCGAGTTCCACACTCGTTGCCCGGCCGGCCGGGCAACCGCCCCCGGAGCCCGCGCGGGCCGGGGCGGCCGGCCGGCTCGCGATCACAGCGGCCGGACGATCGACTGGCTTCGCCAGTAGTCGAACAGCGTCTCGACCGAGTTCACGCCCCCGCCCACACCACTCTTGTTGACGCCGCCGTAGGGCACGCCGTGCGGGAAGACGTTGTGGGCATTGATCCAGCTGTTGCCGGCCACCATCGACTCGGCGACGCGGGCCGCCCGGCCGAGGTCGGTCGTCCAGACGCTGTTGGCGAGGCCGTAGTCGGTGTCGTTGGCCATCGCCACCGCCTCGTCCTCGGTCTTGAACCGTGCCAGGTACGCGACCGGCCCAAAAATCTCCTCCCGGGCGGCGACGTTGTCGAGCGTGCCGGCGAGCAGGGCGGGCTTCACGAAGTAGCCGGCGCAACCGCTCACCTCCGCGGGCCCGCCGGCAACGACCGCCTTGGCCCCCTGCTGCACGCCCTTCTCCAGGTAAGAGAGCACCCGCTGCCGCTGTTTGGCGTTGACCACCGGCCCCATCGTCGAGCCGCCGTCGAGCTGGTGGCCGACATGCACCTGCGCCATCCGCGTCCGGCACTCGTCCACGAACCGGTCATAGACCTTGTCGTGGACCAGCCAGCGGGTGGCGTCGCAGCACACCTGCCCGGTGTGGAACGTGATCGCGCCCACGAGCTTGGCCGCCGTCGCGGCGACGTCCACGTCGTCGAACACGACCGCCGCCCCCTTGCCGCCGAGTTCGAGCTTCACAGGCACCAGGTTGCGGCCACAGGCCTCGCCGACGAGCCGGCCCACCTCGGGCGAGCCCGTGAACGACATCCGCTTCAGGCCGGGATGACCCGAGAGCGCGGCCCCCGCGCCGGCACCGGTGCCGGTCACCACGTTGATCACGCCGTCGGGGATGCCCACCTCGCGGGCCAGCTGGGCAAGGTAGATCGCCGACAGCGGCGTGTCCTCGGCCGGCTTGATGACCACCGTGTTGCCCGCGGCGAGGGCGGGCGAGATGCCCCAGCCGATGAGCAGGATCGGAAAATTCCAGGGGAAGATGAAGCCGCAGGCGCCCCACGGGTTTCGCGTCGTCCATGCCTCGTGGCCGGCGACGGCGAGCACGTTGCGGCGTTGCACGTGCTGCGCCATGTCGGTGAAGTAACGCAGCGTGGCGACGCAGTTCTGCACGTCGCCGACCGCCTGGCCGAGGATCTTGCCGGCGTCGAGCGACTCGATCTGGCCGATGATCGGCGCGTGCTTCTCGATCGCGTCGGCGAACCGGTGGAGCAACGCCCCGCGCTCGTTGGGGGGCATCGTCGCCCAGCCGGAATGCCGAAAGGCATGCTGGGCCGCCTTCACGGCGGCATCGACCTCGGCGGCGCCGAGGACGCTGAACTCGGCGATCGTCTCGCCGGTGCCGGGATCGCGGGTGGCCATCGTCTCGCCGTTGGCCGCAGCGACGTCCTTGCCGCCGATCACGCCCTTGAGCGGCGAGCCGGCGAGAAACTTCTCCACTTCGGGCAACAGGCGCGGGGCGGTGGCGGTGGCCATGCGAAAACTCCGGGGGTGTTCTGCCGGGGTGAAGGGGCTCCGGCGGCCGGAGTATCTTGCCCGTCCGCCGCCGCATCTGGCAAGCGGTTCATGTGCCGCCGGTGCGGCCCAGTGAGGATGCCAGCCAGCGGCCGGCGGACCGGCCGCTCACCGCGGCCCCCTCGACCCGGGGCCCGGCGCAGGCATCGCCGCAGACGACGACCGGCGGTGTCGCCGAAACCACCACGTGCCGTTCCGCGAGCACCTTCGTCGGCAGGGCGAACTTCCAGCGGTGCAGGGTTCGCTCGACGACGCACGTCTCGGGATCGCCGTCGATCCACGGACGGGCGGCATCGAGCAGGATCCGGCTCACCTCGTCGGGAGCGGCGTCGAACTGCGCCCGGCTGAATGCCCCGCCGGCGTGAAGCGTCAGCGCAGGCACCGGCGACACGCCCTTCTGAAAATTGTCCGCCAGCCAGGCGAGCGGCCCGGCGTCCGCCGCGAACTGGATCGCGCCCGGTGGCGGCACGCGGCTCGGCCGATCGAGCACGAGCATCAGGGCGAAGCACGGATCGTAGGTCACGGAGCCGAGCAGGTCGCGGGCGTTCGCGGCATCGGCCGACTCGCACATCCCGCCGGCGGTCATCAGGTCGAGCGCCTGCGGGATCGGCGCCGTCACGATCGCGCCCCGCGCGACCAACGATTCGGTCGTGCCAGGGGCCGCCGCGACGGTGATACGGACGCCGTCCATCCCGTCGGCGCCGGCCGCCACGGCCGTGACCGGTGCGGCCGTGCGAATCGTGCATCGGCCCGGCCCGCCGGCGGCCGCGAGCCGCGCGGCCAGCCACTTGGGGAGGTCGGTCATGCCGCGGGCGCCGCGCCAGCGCGGATGGCCGTCGCCGGCGGCGGCCACGCTGCCGTCGGCGGCGGCCTGCGCGAACCCGTCGCACCAGGTCGTCACCGTCCCGTCCGCGCGGGCCGTCGCCACGAGTTCCGCGAACTCGTCCCCGCGGACGGTGAAGAACTGCGCCCCGTGGTCGCAGACGGCGGCGCCGACCCGCCTCGTCGCCATCCGTCCGCCGATGCCGCGCGACTTGTCGAGCACCAACACCCGCAGGCCGGCGGCCACGAGCCGTTCCGCGGCGCACAGCCCGGCGATGCCGGCCCCCACCACGACGACGTCGTGCACCTCGGAATCCATCACCCAACTCCTGAACCGCGCCGCGTCATGCCGCACGAGACTGCCGCACAGCATGGCGGCGAAACGTTCCGAAAGACAGGCCCGGGCTCATTCCCCGCTGTCTTCCACGCTGTCGCTGCGGTCGTTCGTCCGCACCATGTCTCCCACCCCGCCCGCCACGGCCGCTGCGAGGTCGCCGGACACAGCCCGGCGGCGGCTTCGGCGGTAGGCTGCCGGGGTCACGCCAGCATGGCGGTGAAACCGCTTCACGAACGCACTGGGGTCGTAGAACCCGCACCGCCCAGCGATCGCGGCGACCGTCTCCGTCGTCGAACCCAACAACTCTGTGGCCTGCGAAATCCGCACCTTCTCCAGGAACGCGCGCGGCGTCACCAGCATCGTCCGGCGGAACAGCCGCATGAAATGGCTCGTCGACAGGCCGCACTCCGCCGCCAACGACTCGATCGGCAGCCGCGCGCCGAAATCATGGAGCATACGCCTGATCGCCGGGACCAGCCGTCCGGGACCGTCGCCGCCCGATTCGGCCCCCGCCATCTCGTATCGCCGATTCGTGCCGATCAGTCCGATGATCCTGCCGTCACGCCCCCGAAGCGGCCACTTGCTGGAATAGACGAGGTGCGTCCCGCCGGTGCGCGCCACCGCGACCTGCAGTTCGTCGAGCAGCGTGCGTCCCCCCTCGATGACCTGCCGATCGTTGTGCCGGTAACTCTCGGCGATCAGCGGCGGAAAGAAATCGAAGTCGGTCTTGCCGAGCGGATCCTCGTCGGCCGCGAGTCCGACCCAGTCGCGGATGTGGTCGCTCATCACGACGTACCGGTAGGCAGCATCCTTGACGAAGAACATCACCCCGGGAATCCGGCCAATCGGCCCGAGAATCTCGGCGGCGTCCCGCAGTCGCGCAAACAGCGTGCTGGTGTCGATGTGGGCTTCCATGGCAGGAAAATACCATTTCTTGCGCGGCTTTTACCACGCCGGCGGCGAACGCCTCGAAATCGACGGCCGCGGACCGATCATGTGCCGATTTTAATCGAAGCATGCGTCTCCTACGCCGATGTTCTGCAGGAGGCGTCATCCATTCACGGGCGGCGATGGACCGCAGCCAACCCGCGCCCCAGGGACGCGCATGGGTTACAATCGGATCCGAGCATCGTCGGAAAGTCCCGCCCCCCATCGAGGAGACTGGGCCGTGATCGCGGCGGTTCGTGCAGCCATAGTCGTCCTGACGGTTGCCGGCCTGGTCCACGGTCAGGCCGCCCGCTCCGCCGACTCGGCCGTCTCCCCCGGAGACGCCGCCTTCTTCAACGACCGCGTGCTGCCGATCCTCCGCGCCCGGTGCTTCGAGTGCCACGCCCACGACACGGAGATCAACGGCGGCCTCGCGCTCGACGTCCGCTCGGGCTGGGAGACGGGGGGGAAGTCGGGGCCGGCCGTCATTCCCCGGAAGCCCGACGAGAGCCTGCTGATCGCCGCCGTCCGACATTCCAAGGCCGACTACGAGATGCCCCCCGATGGGCCGAAACTGCCCGAGGCCGAGATTGCCACGCTCGTCGAATGGGTGGCCCGGGGCGCACCCGATCCGCGGACAACGACGTCGCGTGATGCCTGGGAGAAGGTGTATGCGGAGCGGCTCACGTGGTGGAGCCTGCAGCCGTTGGGGGAGGCGTCCGCGCCGGCCGTCCGCGACGCATCCTGGCCGCGGACCGAGATCGACCGCTTCGTCCTCGCCAAACTCGAGTCCGCCGGCCTGCGCCCCGCCCCGGAGGCCGCGTCGCACACGCTCGCCCGCCGGCTGGCGGTCACGCTCACCGGCCTGCCCCCCGATCCGCAGCTCGTGGCGGCGTACACCGCCGACCCGACACCGGCCGCCTACGACCGTCTCGTCGAGGCCCTGCTCGCCAGCCCGCACTTCGGGGAGCGGATGGCACGCCACTGGATGGACGTCGTCCACTACTCCGACACGCACGGCTACGAATGGGACATCCCGGCGAAGAACGCGTGGATGTACCGCGACTATCTCGTCCGGGCCTTCAACGGCGACGTCCCCTTCGACCGGCTCGTGGTCGAGCAGATTGCCGGCGACCTGCTGCGGCCCCGGGTCGATCCCGTCACGAAACTCAACGAATCACTGATCGGGCCGATGGCGCTCCGCATGGGAGAACGCCGCCACGCCGACGACGCCGCGGTGGAGAACGTCTCCTCCGAGAACCTCAACGACGTCATCGACACGGCGACCAAGGCGTTCCTCGGCTCGACCGTCGGTTGTGCCCGCTGCCACGACCACAAACTCGACGCCATCGCGCAGGCCGACTACTACGCCCTGATGGGCGTGTTCATGAGCACGCGCTGGAATCCGCGGTGCGTCGATGCCGCCGACCCCAACGACGCCGTGATCGCCGAACTGCGCGGCATCAAGGAGCGGATCCGTGCGGCCCTCGCGGACCGCTGGCTGGCCGGCCGCGAGCGGCTCGTGAACGCGATCCGCGCGGTCGCCGTGGATGAAAAGGCGACGGGCTTCCCCGAATCGCTCGCCGCCTGGCAGGCCCGGCCCACCGGCCGGCAGCCGACGGCGCCGGAGTTCGCCACGGAACGGCAGCGACGCGCCGACCACAACCGGGCCGGCGTCCGGCTGCTCGCCGACTTCACCCAGGCCGACCCGGCCTCCCTCGGAGGCTGGCGGTGGGAAGGGTCCGGGATGCGGCACGGGCTCGTCGCCGAGGGGGAGATCGTCGTGGCGGAGACCGGTGCGGTGGCGACGGCGGCCCTGCTCCCCGCCGGCCGCTGGTCGCACGCCTTCTCGCAGCGGCTGGCGGGCGCCGTCCGCAGCCCCGAACTGTTCGCCCGGCCGACCCGCGAGATCACGGTCGGCATGGGGAGCGGCATGAAGGCCACGCGAACGCTGCTCATCGACCGGGCGTTCCATTCCGAGCGGATCGTCAACGCCGACGTCGGCGTCGGCAGCTGGGTGTCGTTCAGGATCGGCGACTTCGAGCGGCTCTCCGGCCCGCCCGACACCCGCGACCGGCGGGTGTCGCTGGAGATCGCCACGAAGTCGCTGGAAAACAATTTTCCGCCCCGCTTCGGTCTCGGTGGCGTGACCGCGAAGGATGTGGCCGATCCGCGGTCGTGGATCGGTGTCACGAGGGTCTACGAGGGCAAACCACCCCTCGACGACCTCGACCGGTTCGCGCCGCTGTTCGCCGACGGCGACGGCTGGCGAAGCGACCGCGACGCGCTCGCCGGGCGGATCGCCGACCTCATCCTGGCCGCGGTCGGCCGCTGGCGGGCGGGCTGCTGCATCGCGGGGGACGCCGCCCTGATCAACGAGGCGCTGGGCCGGACATGGCTCGACGCCACGGCCCCTGACGGCACCGATCTCGCCGCCGCCGTGGGCGTTTATCGCGACGCGGAAAAGAAGCTCGTGCCCGACCGCACGATCGGCTCGATGGAGGAGTTCACCGAAGGGCAGGACGCCCGGATCGCGATCCGCGGATCGCCGACCGATCTCGGCGATCCAGTGCCCCGGGGCACGATCCGTTTCCTGCGCGACACGCTCGCCACGGCGGCCGCGCCGGGTCCGACGGCGAGCGGCCGGCTGGAGTTCGCCCGCAGCGTCGTCGATCCGCGGAATCCGCTCACCGCCCGGGTGTTCGTCAACCGCATCTGGCTGCACCTCTGCGGAGAGGGGCTCGTCCGCACGCCGGACGACTTCGGTCGCCTCGGCGAGCCGCCGGTGCATGGCGAACTGCTCGATCACCTCGCCCGCCGCTTCATGGAGGAGGGCTGGTCGGTGAAAAAACTGGTCCGCACGATCGTCCACTCGGCGACGTGGCGGATGACGAGTGCCGCCCGGCCGGACAACATGACCACCGACCCCGAGAACCGGCTCTGGCACCATCATCCGCGGCGCCGATTGGAGGCGGAGGCGATCCGCGACTCGATGCTCGCTGTCTCCGGCCGGCTCGACCGCACGATCGGCGGCCCGCCGATCGATCCGCACCGGCTGCACACCGATCCCGATCGCTCCCTCGTCAGCGGGCCGGTCGACGGCCTCGGGCGCCGCAGCCTGTACATCAAGATGACGCTCATCGATCCGCCGCGGTTCCTCGCGATCTTCAACCAACCGATGCCGCGGTTCACCGTCGGCAAGCGCGATCGCACCACCGTGCCCGAGCAGGCCCTGGCGCTGCTCAACGATCCCTTCGTGACCGCGATGGCGAAGGTCTGGGGCGAGCGCATGGCCGGCGAAACCGGGCGGGGGCTCGAGGCGGGCATCGCGGACATGTTCCGCACCGCGGTCGGACGGCCGCCGCAGCCGGCCGAGGTCGAGCGGCTCGCGACGGTCGCCCGGGCCTGCGCCGCGGCCCGGGTCATCGCGCCGGAGCGGCTGCCGACGTCGGCCGTGGTCTGGCAGGACGTGGCCCACGCGATTTTCACGATGCAGGAGTTCAGCCATGTCGAGTGACCGTCGCGCCCCGGCCGACCTTCGGCCCCGATCACGCGATCCACGCTGCCCCGGGTTCGCGGCCCTGCCCGCAACGCGGCGGGGCTTCCTCCAGTCCGCCGGCCTCGGCTTCGGCTGGACGTCCTTCGCCGGGCTCGCGCCCGCCTGGGCCGCCGCCGCTCCCGGCACCGGCCTGCACCTTCCCGCCCGGGCCCGCAACGTGATCTTCCTGTTCATGGACGGGGGCGTGTCGCACGTGGACACGTTCGACTACAAACCCGAACTCGCCAGGCGGAGCGGGCAGCCGGCCACCTGGAAGGCCGACGAGAAGTCGCAGGCCGCGGGCCACAACCGCCGGTGGCTCGGCCCGCTGTGGAGGTTCTCTCAGCGCGGCCAGTCGGGGCGCTGGGTCAGCGACCTGCTCCCGCACATCGCGCGGGTCGCCGACGATCTGTGCGTCGTCCGCTCGCTCGTCGGCGAGACGCCGCTGCACGGTGCCCAGAACCTGCTCACCCACACCGGTCGCAGCATCGGCGCGGCGCCGAGCATGGGCGCCTGGATCACCCACGGTCTCGGCTCCGAAAACGAAAACCTGCCCGGCTACGTCCTCCTCAGCAACGGCTGGATTCCCAACGGCGGCTTCGAGAACTTCGCCTCCGGATTCCTCCCCGCCACCTGCCAGGCGACGATGGTCCGCTCCAAGGGGGAGCCGGTCGGCAACATCGTCGCCGCCGATCCGCCCGACGTGCAGCGGGCGAAGCTCGCCTTCATCCGCGAGCAGGGGCTGGCCACGGCCAGCCCGGCCGACGCGGCCACGATCGAGGCCGCGATCCGCACGTTCGAAACGGCGGCCCGGATGCAGACCACGATTCCCGACGTCTGCGACGTGTCGCGGGAGACGGAGGCCACGCAGCGGCTGTACGGCGTGGACAGGCAGCACCCCGGCGAAAAGTTCTATGCCCTGCAGTGCCTGCGGGCCCGCCGGCTGGTGGAGGCGGGCGTGCGGTTCGTCGAGGTCACCTGCCCGATGGATTATGGCCAGGCGAACGCCCCCTGGGACCAGCACAGCCAGATGAAGCACGGACACGAGGGCAACGCCCGGATCACCGATCAGCCGGTGGCGGCCCTGATCACCGACCTCAAGCAGCGTGGCCTGCTCGACGAGACGATCGTCCTCTGGGCGGGGGAGATGGGCCGCACGCCCCACTCCGGGGGCACCGACGGCCGCGACCACCACGTTTCCGGCTACACGATCTGGATGGCCGGCGGCGGCTTCAAGGGAGGCACGGTCTTCGGCACCACCGACGAGATGGGGATGTCGGTCGCGGACGAGCCCCTCGACATCCACGACATTCATGCCACGGTCCTCCACCAGATGGGCATCGACCACAAGCGGCTGACGTTCCGTTTCGGTGGCCGCGACATGCGGCTCACCGACGTCAAGGGGCGGGTGATCCGTGACCTGATTTGCTGACGTGCATGCCCGCGGCTGATTCCCCATTCCGCGCCGGCCGGGTTGCCGGGCCGACAGCATGACGCCTGTGGTCACGATCGCCATCGGACTCGTCGCCCTGCTGTACGCGGCCGTGGGGCACGCGGGCGCCACCGGCTACACGGCCGTGATGGCGATTGCCGGCCTGCCGCCGGAGGTCATCCGGCCCACGTCGCTGATGCTCAACATCCTCGTGGCGACGATCGGCACGGTGCAGTTCGCCCGGGCCGGTCACTTCCGCCGTGGCCTGTTTCTTCCGCTGGCAGCCGCCAGCGTGCCCTGCGCCGCCATCGGCGGCGCCGCCAGGCTCCCGACCGGTGCGTTCGAAACGCTACTGGCCGCAGTGCTCCTGGTGGCGGCCGGCCGGATCGTGGTCGAGGCTGTCGGCGCCGCGAGCGGAGCAGACGGCACCGACGTCGGTCGGCCGTGGCGGTCGCTGCCGCCGTTGGCGAGCCTCGTGCTCGGCGGTGCGATCGGCCTGCTTTCGGGGCTCACCGGCGTCGGCGGGGGCGTGTTTCTCACACCGGTGCTGCTGGCGCTGCGGGTGGCGCCGGTCAAGCAGGTGGCCGCCGTCACGGCCCCGTTCATCCTCGTCAACTCGGCCGCCGGCCTCGCCGGCTGGGTCGTCGTCGGCGGCCGGCTGCCATCCCCGGGGGTGACGGCGCTCGTCGCGACCGGACTCGGCGGCCTCGTTGGGTCGCAGCTCGGGGCGTTCCGCCTCCCGGTCCGGGCCCTGCGGCTGCTGATGGCGGCCGTCCTCGTCGTGGCGAGCCTGAAACTGCTCGGCTGACGCCGAAAAAGCGCCCAAAAAGGACAGGCACAACCTGCCCCCCCGTCCCCGGAAAAGGACAGGCATGATCGCCCAGAAAAGGACAGGCATAATCGGACGACAATCCCGTCAAAAGCCGGGAAAAGGACAGGCACAATGCCCACAGTGGCCGGTCCGGAGCCCGTCCACGGTTGCCCCACGGCTGCCAGGTCTGCCCGGGCCCCGTCCGCTGTCAGGCGGGAAACAGCATCCCCAGCGGGTCGGCTGTGAGCGGCATCCGGCTGCCGGCGAGCAGTTCACCCGCCGCACAGCCGGCCATCATCCCCACCGTCTCGGCCATCGACCGGACCCGTGGGAAGACGTGGGCCTTCTCCGGCGGAAACTGCGAGCGGTAGCAGCCGATCGCCGCCAGCTTCGTCTCCAGATGCCCAGCGATGTCCACCACCAGCGGCCAGTGGCCATGGGGCACGCCGGGCACGCCGGCGAAGAGGAAATAGGTCCAGAACTGCGGCACCGTGTGGACGGGGAGGCCGGCGAACGCATCGTCCCACTTTGTGAGCCGCGAATAAAACACCGCCGCCTCGGTGATCGCCACGGCCTGGGCGTGGTCGGGCGAGGCGAGCGGCGTCTTGTCGCCGAGCCCGAGCACGAGCCGCGGCCGCCAGCGCCGAAACACCTGCGCCAACGCGACTCGGACCTCGAAGCCGTCGAACAGCCGGCGGTTGGGGAAATCGAGCGTCTCGCGGTGCGTCACGCCCAGCACCTTGGCCGCCGCCGCCGCCTCGGCGAGTCGTTCCGCCGGGCCGCTCGACCGCGGAGTCGGTTCGCCGTCGGTGAGATCGACGATGCCGATGCGGTGGCCACGGGCGGCCAGCAGGGCGAGCGTGCCGCCGCAGCCAATCTCGACGTCGTCGGGGTGGGCGCCGACCGCGATCACGTCGAGCGGCTCGGGTAACTGATCGGGCGACTGGGGCGCTGCATGCATGCCGTCCGGTCCCGTCAGGCCGGCTTCGTCGCCGCGATGAGAAACACCGGATTGATCGCCTCGAAGCGGATCCGGTCGAGCTGTTCGATGCCCCGGGCGATGTTCACCATCCAGTAGGCGGCGTCGGCGGACCGGGCCCGGAGATGGGCGTGGACCGCAGCGAGGTTGTCGATGCTCTTG
>JBIKKQ010000062.1:0-17571 GCA_044360305.1 Pirellulales bacterium | reverse complement strand
CGGGAACCAGAAGTAGATCGACGCCCAGACCCCCATCGCCGTGCCGCCGAACAGCACGTAGTGGAAGTGGGCGACGATGAAGTAGGTGTCGTGGATGAAGATGTCCACCGGCGTGGCGGCCATGAAGATTCCCGACAGGCCGCCGATGATGAACATCGAGACGAACGCCAGCGCGAACAGCATCGACGTCGTGAACTCGATTTTTCCTCCCCAGATCGTCCCCAGCCAGTTGAACGTCTTCACCGCGCTCGGCAGGGCGATCATCATCGTCGAGACCATGAACGTGATGCCCAGCGCCGGGTTCATGCCCGACATGAACATGTGGTGCCCCCAGACGATGAAGCCCAGGCCGGCGATCCCCGCCACCGAGTAGACCATCGGCCGGTAGCCGAACAGCGGCTTGCGGGCGAAGCAGGTGAGGATGTCGCTCACCATCCCCATCGCCGGCAGGATCATGATGTACACCGCCGGATGGCTGTAGAACCAGAACAGGTGCTGCCAGAGGAGCGGCTGGCCGCCGCCGGCGACCGGCACGGCGTTGTTGATGATGTTCCCCTCCGGCGAGAAGAAGCCGGTGCCGATCGTCCGGTCGAAGAGCTGCATGAACCCGGCCGCCGTGAGCACCGGCAGGGCGAAGGCCTGGAGGACGGCGGTGATGAACATCGCCCAGATCGTCATCGGCAGCCGGAACATCGTCAGGCCGGGGGCCCGCATGAGGATGATCGTCGTCATGTAGTTGACGCTGCCGAGCATCGACGATACGCCCACGAACGTCAGCCCGACGAGCCACAGCGTCTGACCCATGCCGCTGCCGGGGGCCGAGGCGACGCTCGTCGAGAGCGTCGGGTAGCTCGTCCAGCCGCCGGACGCCGCCCCACCCTCGACGAAGAAGCTCGCCCCGAACGCGAAGAACGCCGGCCACATGAACCAGTAGGAGAGCATGTTGAGCGTCGGAAACGCCATGTCGTCGGCGCCGATCATCAGCGGGATGAGGAAGTTGCCGAACGCCCCCGCGAGGATCGGGATGATGACCAGGAAGATCATCACCGTGGCATGCATCGTGAACAGCATGGTGTAGAACTCGGGCGACATCTGCCCCCCTTCCATCGGGAACAGCCTGCCGAGCACCGGCACCGGCGACCACGGCCACGCCACCTGCCAGCGGACGGCGAGCGCGAGCAGGCCGCCGACGAGGAACCAGAGCAGCGTGGAGAACAGGAACTGCAGGCCGATGACCTTGTGGTCCTTGGAAAACACGTAGGTGGAGAGGAACTCCGACACGGTCGGCCCCTTGCGGGCCGGCCGCACCACGGTGCTGCCGTGCGTCTCGGTCGTGGTCGCGATGCTCATGGCGAATCTCTCCTCGACGGGAAAATTAGGGACGGGAGCTCATTTCCCTGCTGTTCATTGGCCATTGATTCGAAGCGGGACAGGAAATGAGCTCCCGTCCCCAATTTTCACTCCTCGTCGCCGGCCGGTGCCGGAGGTGCAGCCGCCTGCGTCGCCTCCTGCTCGGCGTACTTCCGCTCCAGCCAGGCCTCATAGTCGGCCCGCGGCTCGACGGTCAGCCGCCCCTTCATGGCGTAGTGCCTGGCCCCGCAGTGCTCCATGCAGACGATTTCATACTCTCCCGGCTGCGTGGCCTTGAACCACACCGGGATCTTCATGCCCGGCACGGCGTCCTGCTTGATCCGCAGTTCGGGCAGCGCGAAGCTGTGGAGCACGTCCATCGACTTGAGCTGCACGAGCACGTCCTCGTCCATCGGCACATGGACGTCGTTGGAGCCGAACAGGTCGTCGGCCGTGCCCAGCTTGCCGTCGCGGCCGGGATAGCGAAACCGCCATTCCCACTGCCGGGCGATGACCTCGACCGTCGGGTCCATCAGCGGGCGGCGCATCTTCACGTCGGCCCAGGCGTTCATCTGGTAGATCGCCAAGAACAGCAGCGTGGCGGCGGGGATGATCGTCCACACCACCTCCAGCGTGTGGCTGCCGTGGACGTAGGTCGCCGGCCCGCGGACGTTGGACCGGTCATACTTCCACATGAACCAGAACAGCAGCCCCTCGGTGGCCACGAACACCACGCCGGTGAGCGCGAGAATGAAATAGAACAGCCGGTCGATCTCGGCCCCGTGGGTCGAGACGTCCCGCGGCAGCCAGTGCCCGCGGATCTGCGGAAACACCACGAACGTCGCCACGCCGAGGACCGGCACGGCGAGAAACAGCAGCGACCAGAAGATTCCCGAAATGCGGCTGCCCATGGAGGTGCTCCCGACTGGCGGACTGTGACTCGGCGATCAGGTGTGCGACATCAGAACCGGTCGCGGGCCGCGAGCGGGCGTTCGCCGGGGGGCGCCGCCTCCGTCTCGTAGGGGAGCGACCGGATGTAGTTGACGATGTGCCAGATGTCCTCGGGGGCCACGGTGCCGGCGGCGGCCGGCATCGGGGCATGGTTGATGCCGGCGTGGATGCGGTAGTAGAGGTCGAGCGGCCGGCGGCCGCCGCGGTAGATCCCCTGCCGCAGGTTTCGCGGCATGATCGGCCGCGGCTCGAGGGCGTCGCCGGCGAGCACCTGCCGGCCGCGGTCGCGGGCGGCGGCATCCGTCACCTCGGCAAGTTTCTTTTCCAGCTCGATCGGCCCCTGCTTTGTCCACTCGTCGTAATCGTTGACGACGCCGTCGCCGAGCGCCGTGACGCCGTGGCACTTCACGCAGTTGGCCCGGTCGCCATGGAACAGTTCCTTCCCCTTGGCGAGCGACGCCGCCAGCGCCGCCGGCTCCGACACGTCCGGAGCTGCGGGAACCGGAATCGCCTCACCGGCCGCCGCCTGCCACTTGCCGGCGATCCCGGAGAGCGTCTCGTCGACGAGAAACTCGCGGGTCTCGGGGAGTTTGCCCTGAGCGTCGTCGTCGAGATCGAAGAACGCCCGTGCGAGGGCGATCTCGGTCTCGCCGCGGATGCTCAGGTACTTGACGTATTCGGCGAGCGCGTCGAGCTGAACGTCGGAGAGCAGCGTGAACGACGGCATCGAGCTGCCCGGGATGCCATTCCGCAGGATGCGGACGAGGTCGTCGTGGGTCGGCTTGGCGCCACGCTGCGTGCTCTTGAACTTGAACTGCCCGGGCCGGTAGTCACGCGGATAGGGATTGAGAAACGCCGCCGTTGCCCCCATGCCGTCGCCCGTGATCCCGTGGCAGTGAGCGCAGTGCTCGCGGTACAGGCCGTTCTTCCGGCCGACGATGTCGCTGCGGACCGGCCCCGCAGCCAGCCGCAGCTTCGCCTCGTCGAGCCCCGATTCGGGGAGTGCCACCGGGGCGTCGGGCGTTCCGAACATCGCCTCGATGATCGTCGCCACCTGCCGCTCCTGGTCGGTGGTCAGCTGAGCCTTGGTCGATTCGACGAGGTTCGGCCGGAACGACGCCGGTGGATTCGCCCCGCAGCCGGCGACCGCGACCGCGGCGGCGCCGAGCAGGAGGCAGCACAGGGACTTGGACAGGCAGGTGTCTGATTTCATGGTCGTGATCGGCGTCGTTTCGGGGCGGATGGCGGCGGTCAGCCGCCGAGGGCGGCGGCCGGAACCTCGATCGTGCCCAGGTCCTTCACCTCGTCGGCCTCGAGCCGCACCTGGAAGCGGCCCTTCGGCGTCCACTTGAGTTCGGGCTTCTGCAGGCCGAGCACGTTGCCGGCCGCCGTGGCCCGCTCGTGCCAGACCTGAAATTCGATCGTCTCGCCGGCCGGCAGGTCGGGAATCTGGAACGTCCCGTCGAGGGCCGAGACGGCGACGTAGCCGTCCTTGCGGAAGATGCCGTAGGCCTTCATCCACGGATGGATGTTGCAGGTGATCTTCTTCGGCATCCCGAACTCCACCTCCGGGGCGTAGGCGGCGCCGGATCCGGCCGGGATCAGCTGGTTGAAGCTCGTTCCCTCGATGTTCGTGTTGTGGCCGATCGGGTCGCTGTTGCGGATGTCCACCGGCTGGCCGACGCGGGCCGCGAACACGGGGGCGAGAAACTCGCAGTGCTTTTGGTCGAAGAGCAGCTTGGCCGAAGCGGAAGCGTCCTTGACACGCGACGTCTTGCGGGCGAAGACCACGACGTTCGCCAGCCCCTTGGTCGAGGCATCGACGAGCAGCGACCGGTCCACGAGATCCTTGCCGTTCTTGGAGCAGACCTCCTTCTCCGCGACCCCCTTGAGCGGCTGCGGGTCGCCGGGCGTGCCCGTGAAGATGAACCGTCCCTTGAGCGCGGCCCAGCCGGTGCCGGTCGGCGCCTCATCCCCGGCTGACTCAGCCGTCGGCGTCGATGCCGCGGCGATCACCCCGCGAACCCGCTCGACGGCGGCGCTGTCTGGCAAGGGTGCAGCGACCCGGGGCTGGCCGCAGCCGGACAGGCAGGCCGCCACGGCCGCAAGCCCGACGGAGCGCTGGATGTCGAGGCGTGTCCGCATGGCCGCTACTTCTTCTCCATCTCCACGACGATGTCGCCGAGGTCGGTGCCGGCGGCAGCGACCTTCACCTGCTTCTTCCCCTTGGACAGCGTCTCTTCCTTGCCCTGGATCGTGACCTTCTTGAGGAACCCGGCCTTTTCGTGCCAGAAGGCGAGTTCCAGTTCACCGGCCGGGAGGTTCTTGAGTTCGAACGTGCCGTCCGCCTTGGAAACCGCCGTGTAGGGGTTGCCCCGGACCACGACGAAAGCCTTCATCCACGGGTGGACGTTGCAGGCCACCGGCACCGGCACCGACTCCTCGTTGGCGAACTTGACCGTGGACTTGCCCCCGGCCGGGATGAGGTTGTTGGAGGGGTCGTTCTTGAGCGGCGTGATGTTGCTGTTGTGGCCGCACTTGTCTGAATTGGTGATCTCCAGTTCCTGGCCGGTCTGCACGGCGACGACGTGCGGCTCGAACCGCAGCCCCTGATTGTCGAGCTTGACCGGCTTCTTCGCGGCCGCGGCCACGTCGGGATGCACCTTGACGTCCTTCGACCGCACGAACACGACGACGTTGGCCATCGCCTTCCCGTCTCCCACCACCAGCTCCTCGCTGACCAGCTTCGGATTACCGCACAACGGATCGTTGGCGTTGAGCGGCACCGGCGCCGGCGCGTCCCCCTTGAGCGTGAACCGCCCCTTGACGGTGCCCCACTCCTCCGCCGCGGCGGGGACCGCGAGGGCGACGAGCACCAAGAAAGCGAGGGACCGACGCAGCTCGATGGACATGACTGACCTCCGGAAGGGTGGGAGATGCCCGGCCGCGGCCGGGGCGGGCTCGACTGTTCTCATTGTAGTGCCACCCGTGGCTGAGACGACCTTCCGGCCGACGACCGCGGCGTGGGCACGCGGGCCGCGGACGGACGCACCTCTGGATCGGGCCGCGCGGCCCGGGGCGGGACGTCGGCCGGAGCGGGCGCCTGCGACTGGGCCGGCGGCACGGCCGGCCGTGCCCCCTCCCGTTGCGCCGCCAGCCTGCGCTTGGCGAACTCGTCGTAGTGCATCAGCAGGTCGGTGAGCGCATCCACCTGCTGCTCGCTCGTCCCCTTGTAGAGGTCCTGGCTGACCGGCTGGTCGAAGGGGATGTTGACCGGCATGCCGGTGTAGGGCAGGAACCGCTTCGGGTTGGCGATCCAGTTGTGGACATAGTCCGGCCGCAGCCGCTCGTGCACATTGGCCAGCTGCGGTGCCAGCGCCTTGATGCTCGCCCCGGCCGGCATCTCGTTGCCCAGCAGGTGGCACTTCACGCAGTAGTTATTGTTGCGGATGATCTTCAGCGCGTCGTCGAGGTGGCCCGGGTGGCCACGCTCCGCCGCGTCCAGCGACGCCACGTCGAGCCGCGCATCGTAGGCGGAGCCGGCATCGACCCCGTCCACCGCCGCGAAGTACTCGACGAGCGCCGCCGCCTCGGACGACTGGAAGTTGAACTTCGGCATCCGCAGCACGGCCGGCGGCCGGATGGGGTGCGGATTGAGGAGGAACTTGTGCAGCCATGCCGACTGCACCTTGCGCCCCTCACCGATCAGGGGCGGCGGCAGCCAGCCCCAGGCATCGTCCCCCTTGACCGCCGGGTTGTTCTGCTTCTCGTCGGCGATCACCACCGGGAACAGGAGCCGGGCCAGATCACCCCCCTTACCCGGATAGTGCCGACCGGCCCGGACGGCGTCGTCCGGCACGGCGATCGACCGGCTGCCGACCGGCCACGGCTTGCCGTCCACGATCGTGTCGCGCCACAGCATGAACGGCCGGAAGACCTGCGACTCGGCATCGCCCGGCTCGATCGCCTGGCCGTCCTCGTCCACCTCCTGCGGCCGCCCCGTTTTCTCGTCGAGCAGGGGCATGCCGACGAGCGTGGCCCGACGCCTACCGGCGCGGTCGGTCGCCAGCGCCGCCTTCAACTGCGGCTCGGTGAAATGCGGCGCCAGGAACGGATATCCGGAGATCGTCGGCGTCTCGCCGAGCGTGCCCGGCTTGTACCGCACGTCCCAGCGGTCCATCTCCAAGGCGTGGCAGCCGCCGCAGTTGTACTGCTCGGCGACGACGAGCCCCTTGAGCCTGGCCTCCTCGCGCGGCGTGGGCCGGTAGACGTACTTCTCCGCCGGCGGCTCGGCGACCAAGCCGAGCACGAACGTCATCACCGCCTCGCGCTGCTTCTGGTCGAAGGGGAACTGCGGCATCCGGTAGCGCTCGTTGTACTTCTTGTTCTCCGCCTTCTTGAAGTCGTAGCTCCGCGGCGCCCGCAACTTCTGCCAGAGGAAGCCCTCGCGCTCGTGGCCGAGCAGTTTCTGTACGAAGAACCCTGTGTCGGGATCGATTGACTCCGGATCGAAGTGCGGTGCCGCGCCGGTGCGGCCGTAGGCGAGTTCCGGATCGAGCGCGGCATCGCCGCCGCCGGCGGCATGATCGGGGCCATGGCCGGCGCTGTGAGCATCGCCGTGGCCGGCACCATGCCCGTTGCCGCCACCGTGGCCGTGGTGTCCGCCGAGCTGCCCGACCACGTGGTGCGACACCTGCTCGAAGGCGATCCGCGACGGATCCTTGCGGCCCCAGTCTGCGAGCGCCGCACCGGCCGGCTTGGCATCCTCGAACCCGGGGATGTCGTGGCACGAGTAGCAGGCCAACTTGGCGACCGTCTTCTTGCCGACGTAGTTCAGCAGCGTCGCCTCGCGGCCGGCACCGTCGAGGCCGACGAGCATCCGCTCGTCACCCTGGAGGTTCGACAGTTCCGGTGGCAGCCCGTTCTTCAGCACCGCGGCCGCCCGGGCCTCCGGAAACCGCTCCTCGAGGTACATCAGCGCCAGTTCGTCGAGGGCCTTCCGCTCATCCTCGGTGAGCGCGTTGGCCGCCGGCACGTTCTCCGGCTTCCAGCCCTCGGTGGAGGTCATCAGGTACGCCACCGCGTCGGCGGCCGGGTCGCTCACGGTCCCGTCGGCCAGCTTCACCGGCTCGAGGAGCACGTTCGGCATCAGCGTCCGCGGGTGATACTTCGCCGGCTCGCGGAGCCAGCTGTAGAGCCACTCCTTGCCGCGGGCATGCCCCGCCAGCTTGGCGCCGATCCGCGACAGGTTCGGGCCGTGGGTGCTCGTGGCCTCGGGGAAGTCGGCGTGCTGGTGGCAGGCGAGGCAGCCGCGCAGCTGGAACACCTTTTTGCCACGGTCGACGTCGGCAGCGGCCGTGATCCCTGCATGCGGCTCGACGTACTCGAACGGGGCACTGGCGCCGGCAATGTATTGGATCATCGAGCGGATCTCGAGCGGCTCGTACCGCTGCGACTCCTTCAGGCCCTTCCCCTCCAGGTGATCCCAGAGCCCGAAGAACCGCGGCATCTTCGTCGAGGGGCGGAAGTCCTGCGGGTTCCGCAGCCAGGCGTAGGTCCAGTCGAAGCCCAGCTTGCTCGCCGCGTGCCGCAGCGACGGCCCGACCTTGGGGAGCGTGCCCGGCGTCTCGGGATCCTTGAGCAGCGTCGCCAGTTGGTGCGAGCGGCGCGAGAGCTTCGCGTCGGCGCCGGCGGCCGCGTCGCGTTCCAGGACGTCGCGGAGCCGGTCGCGGGCCACGCGACCGTCGGGGCCCGACCGCACCTCCTCGACCCAGCGGCCGACCGTGCTCCCCAACGCCGCCAGGCCCGGATCGGCGATCAGCGACTCGGCCACCTCGTGATAGTTCGGCGCAAGCCGCATGTCGGGCCCGATCCGCTTCTCGGGTCCGGCCCAGCCGTTGATCTCGTGGCAGCCGTAGCAGCCGTACTGCCGGATCGTGTGGTAGCCCTCGACCAGCTTCGGCGCCGGCGGCTCGGGAAACCGCTCGCTCGGCTCCAGGTCCACGACCTGGTGGTGGCACTTCAGGCAGCTCGACTCCTCGAACCGCTGCGGCAGCATCGGCAGGATCCAGTGGTGGTTGTTGAACCAGCCATGCTCGTCATGCCACTCGTGGGCCTGCTTCGGGGAGTTCGGCGTGTGCGAGGCCCACTTGAAGGCGGTGGCGCTCCCCTGCCCCTGATGGCAGATCGTGCAGCCGAACGACTTCATCGGGTGGGGGCTGGAGTCGCCGACGAACAGGTCGAGCCGCGGATGGGTCGCGTACGGTTGCGGGACGCCGCGTCGGACCTCGACCGCCAGCGGCCGACCCCAGGCCGGCGTCTCCACGAACGCGGCCAACGCGATCTGCCGGGCCGGGGTCCGGCCGCCGGCGACCGACTCGATCACGTCGCCCACCTGGATGCCGGCCTCCGCGGCCGGCGACTGCGGCACCACGACCGCGACCGTCGCATCCTCGGCGTTGAACAGCCCCTGCGGCGCGAGCCGGAATCCATACAGCGATTCGAGCTGGTCGTTGCCGTCCCCGACGATCTCGCGGCGTTCGGGAGCCGCCTCGGGCGTCGGCAGCGACACCGCCACCGCGTGGGCCGCCGGATAGGCGGGATCGGTGGGGCCGCCGGGGACCGTCTTGTCCATGCCGCGATGGCAGGTGCCGCAGCGGTCGAACCGGGCCACGTCGCGGAAGTTGTTGTTCAGTGTCAGGTCGGGCAGCCAGATCTGGTCCGGCTTGAGCGGTCCGTTGAACGCGTCGAGGACCGGGAGTTCGAGGAGCGACTTGCCGGCCGTGGCCTGCCGCTGGTCGAGCGTCTTCTGCAACTGGACGAGTTTGCCGCGATGGTCGTCCACATCCTTCGCCGCCGCATCCTCGGCGGCCGTGATCCGCCGGAGCGCGGCGTCGAGCGTGAGCCGATATGTGTTCGCCTCCTGGAACTTCCCGGTGGCGGCCGCCACGTCGGCCCGCTTGGCATCGGCGATCGCCAGCAGCGCCTGCTGCCGCTCCACCGGCGCCTCGTCGGCGATGGCGAGTTCGTAGTCGGCCCGATTCTTGTCGAGCTGGGCCTTCTCCAGCTTGAGGCCGCCGGCCATCTGGTCCTCGCGGAACCGGGCCCGCTTGACGATGTCGCGGAGCCGGGCCAGCAGGTCGCCCCGGGCGGCGAACAACTTCTGGTCACCCGCGTCCGACGCGTCGCCGGCCGCCAACGCCGCCCTGACCTCGCCGAGGACGGACTCGGCCTTGGCGGCGGCGCCGGCGTCCTCGGGGACGGTCCGCACGAACGCGAGCATCTCCTCGACGAGGGCCGGATCGACGACCCGGCGTGCCTTGGCCAGCCCCTCGTCGAGTTCCTTGCCCCGGGCCTCGTAGGCCTTGGAGTCCTGCTCCTGGATCCGGGCGGTGGCCGACCAGGTCTCCAGCGCTCGGAAACCGCGGGCGTACTTCTTCCACGGCCGATCGTGGTCGGCCGTCAGCATCAGGACCGTGGCGACGAGCAGCAATATCGCGACCACGGCGAATACGACGTGGAGGATCTTGAGGTTGCGCCAGGTCTGTTCGGTTGCGGGCATGGGATCGAGCGAAGGCCGTGGGCGTTACGAGTGTGGTTCGGATCGAGCCGGGTGCGAAGCCGAAGCCCGGCGCTAAAAGTTCAGCGAAAACTCCGGAATGCTGACGATGTACTTCAGGTTGAACGTCCAGCGCAGCACCATCTTGATCGGCAGCGACAGCATGAGCAGCATCAGGTTCGACATGATCATGTAGCGAATGAAACCCATCTTGGCGAAGTAGCCGCGGAACACCGTCACCGCGAGCAGCGGCGGCAGGATCAGCAGGTAGGCGCCGAGGGCGAGCAGGCCCGGCAGTTCGCGATACAGCACATAGCCCGCCTGGACGAGCTGCCCGGCCCCCTGCGGCGCACGCGGCAGCGGCTGGTTCAGCAGCTTGACCCAGAACATCTGCGGCAGATCGACGTTGTTGAGCACCTCGACCTTGTAGGGCGTCCAGTATTCGAACGGACCGAAGAAGTTCCAGTTCGGGCCGCGCAGGAACGTCCCGAGAATGATCAGCGTGATCCAGAGTTCGAGGAAGCCGAACTGGAACGTCAGGTAGGCGAACTTCCGCTCTGCGATCGAGTAGTAGCCGTTGCCCTTCTTGTTGAAGTCGAGGTACGGCATCGCCATCAGCCCGAAGATCACCAGGCTCGGCAGGACCACGCCGGCGTACCACGGGTCGAAGTAGACGAGCATCTCCTGGAGGCCGAGGAAGTACCACGGCGCCTTGGAGGGATTGGGCGTCTTGACACTCGACGCCGGCTCTTCCAGCGGCGCCGGCAGGGCGATGGCCCAGAACAGCAGCAGGGCCGAAACCGCCACCATGCAGATCAGCTCGGTGTACACGAGGTCGGGCCAGACGAGCACCTTCTCGTCGTTCTCCTTCTCGACCGGCGGCAGCCCCTGGGCGATCCGGTCGTCATTCACCACGGCCTGCTTCGTCGCCACCCAGGTGAAGAACGCCAGCAGGAAGATCAGCCCGACGATCGGCACGTTGTCGGGCTTCATGACGATGTCGGCGAAGTTCCGGTCGGCCATCGCCAGCCCCATGAGCACGAGGGCCGCGTTGAGCAGCGTCCAGGCGACCATCGGCTTGACGAAGAACCGGCGAAAGACGAACAGCGCGACGAGCAGGGCCGTCGTCCCGAGCGTGTACACCACCGGTCCCGACAGGGCGTTAACGAGGCTGCGGACCGACGCCGGCAGTGAGGGAACAAGCGACTCCGACCGCGACAGGGCGAGACTGGAGAGGATCATCATCCCGCCGGCGAACGCCGCCCAGAAGGCCGCCCAGGCCCCCTGCCCCTTCCGCCGCCAGAGCATCAGGGAGGCGACGCCGTTCATGACGGCCAGGGAGGCGTAGTAGCCCCCGAGAAACCCGCCGACGTCTTTGAGGAAAAACGGATTGTGCATGAGTCTGGGTCTTGATCCCGGTTCAGAGCGGGCCGCTGATCCCGCCGTCCTTCCGCACCCGCCAGAAGTGGATCGCCAGCAGCAGCGCCACGGCCAGCGGGATGGCGATGCAATGCAGCACGTAGAACCGGTTGAGCGTCTCCTCGCCGACGAACCGGGCGCCGAGCAGGCCGAAGCGGGCGTCCGAGGCGTCGGTGATCATGTCGATGCCGCCGACCGTGAGCAGCTGCTGCCCAGGCCCCTCGTAGCCGAGGAACGGCGTGGCCCGGGCCATGTTGGAGCCGACCGTGATCGCCCAGATCGCCAGCTGGTCCCAGGGGAGCAGGTAGCCGGTGAACGACAGCAGCAGCGTGAGCAGCAGGAGGATCACCCCCACCACCCAGTTGAACTCCCGCGGCGGCTTGTAGCTGCCGGTGAGGAACACGCGATACATGTGCAGCCAGGTGGTGATCACCATGGCATGCGCTCCCCAGCGATGCAGCTCGCGCAGGATGCCCAGACTGGTCACGTCGCGGAGGGCGAGGATGTCGTTGTAGGCCCACTCCAGCGTCGGCCGGTAGTAGAACATCAGCAGCACGCCGGTGACCGTCTCAACGAGGAACAGGAAGAAGGTCACGCCCCCCATGCACCAGGTGAAGGACAGGGCGATGCCCTGCTTCTTGATCGACACCGGGTGGAGGTGGAGGAAGAAGTTGGTCAGCATGACCACGATCCGATTCCGCCGGTCGAGCGGCATCGGATGACGGAAGATGCTCTTCCAGATCTGCGAATTGCGAATGGTTTCGCCGATGGCCATGGTGCGAACGCGGTCCTTGTTGTTCCTGACGAATCTGGCCTACACGGGGACGAACGATTCCGGATCGGCCCACTGCCCCAGCTCTTCCTGGAACGTGCGGCTCTTGTCGATCTCCACCTGGCCGTCGTCGGCGATGCGGATCGCGTACCGCTCCAGCGGCCGGGGCGCCGGCCCTTCGAAGTTGATCCCGTCCTTGTAGAAGCCGCTGCCGTGGCAGGGGCACTTGAACTTCTGCTCCGCCTCCAGCCAGCTCGGCGTGCAGCCGAGGTGCGTGCAGACGGTCTTCAAGGCATAGATCTGCTGCTGGCCGTTGAAGTCGCCGTTCACGACCCAGACGCCATACTGCGGCACGTACTTGGTCTCGACCTTGCCAGACGGGAATCCGTCCTTGAAGCCGACCTTGAACTTGCTCGGCGGCTCGGCGAGGACGTTGGGAAACAAGTATCGGGCCAGCCCGAGCGTCCCGAGACCACCGGTCACCGCCAGGGCGCTGAATCCGACCGCCATGAACGAGCCGAGGGCGATTTCGAGGAAGCCACGTCGGTCCTCCTCGTCGCCCGCCTTCTTGGCCTTCGGTTCGGGCTTCACCGGACGCACGGGCATCGCCGGCGGCGGTGCCACGGCCTTCTCGACCGTCGGCTTGACCCGCGGGGCGGCGCGGGGCGGCGCCTCCGCCTTGCTGACCGGACCCGGCTTGGCTCCGGCCCGGGCGGCAGCGAGGATGCTGGCCGTGTCGCGCTGCACCCCCGTCTTCGGACCACCCTTGGCGATAGCCGGCTTTTCAGCGGCCGGCTTCGCGGCCGTTGGCTTGGCCGCGGCGGGCTTGGCCGCCACGGCAGGCTTGCTGGCGGGCGCCGCACCAGCCGCTTCAGCCTCCTTCTTCGCCCGTGCCATGGCGAGGATTTCGGATACGCTCGGCCGGGCACCGGCCGCCGGCTTGGCGGCGGCGGGCTTGGCCGCAGCCGGCTTTGCGGCAGGCTTTTCCGCAGCCGGCTCCGAGTCCGGCGCCTCCGCGGCGGGAGCCTGTGGCTCGGCGGCCTCGGCCCCCTTGCCATCGGCGGCCCGGGCCGCCGCGAGGATTTCCGCCACCGACAACTTCTTCTTTTCAGCCATCGAATCCCCTGCGGGGCTGGAACGCTCCCGGAGACGAACCACGGCGAGGCTTTCCCCGCCGCGTCAAAATGTGAGTCCGGCGTATGGTTTCGGCGTTTTCGACCGCGAAAATTGGGGTTCGTGATTTTTTTCACGAACTCCTCTTCTGAATGTATCCGGGCGGCCGAAAGTGTCAACGTCGATCGGCGAGCGGCATCCGGGCGGGGGCTGGAGCCGTTCCCCTTCTGCTGCAACAATTCGGCCGCACGGCTGCTACAACCTGCGTCGGCCGATTGCCCGGCACGATCAGCCCGGCCGCCGGCGGCGGACCATCCGCCAGCCGTCGGAGGGGTTCGTTCGGCCAGCCTATTTCGGCCTGTCCATATTCATACAGGGAGGTAGCCCACCGTGAGTCGTTCCCGCCGCGTCCTCGTCGTGGGCAGTGGCGGCCGCGAGCACGCCTTGGCCTGGAAGCTCGCCAGCGACGGCGCCGAAGTGCTCGTGGCACCCGGCAACGCCGGCACCGCGGCCGTCGGCGAGAACATCCCGATCTCCGCCACCGACATCCCGGCGCTCGTGGACGTCGCCCGTCGGCGCCAGGTCGATCTCACGGTGGTCGGTCCGGAGGCGCCGCTGGTGGCGGGCATCGTCGACGCGTTCCAGGCCGCCGGGCTGCGGGTCTTCGGCCCCACGCAGTCGGCCGCCCGCATCGAGGGGAGCAAGCTGTTCTGCAAGCAGATCCTCCATCGCGGCGACGTCCCCACGGCGATGTATCGCGAGTTTCGTTCCGCGGCCCGGGCCCGCGAGTACATCGAGGCCCGCGAGGACGTGCCGCTGGTGGTCAAGGCCGACGGCCTCGCCGCCGGCAAGGGGGTGTTCGTCTGCCGCACCAAGGCCGCGGCCCTGGAGGCCGTGGCGACGCTCGGCAGCGATCCGCAGTTCACCGCGGCGGCCGCGGGCATCCTCGTCGAGGAACTGCTCGACGGCGTCGAGGTGAGCGTGCTGGCGATCACCGACGGCCGGACCGTGGTCACGCTGCCGCCCGTCCAGGACCACAAGGCCGCGCATGATGGCGACGAGGGACCGAACACCGGCGGCATGGGCGCCTACACGCCGACGCCGTTCGTCGATGCGCCGCTCCTCGCCGAGATCGAGTCGCGAATCCTCGTGCCCACCGTGCACGCGATGCGCCGGGCCAAGTCGCCGTTTCAGGGCGTGCTGTTCGCCGGCCTGATGCTCACCGCGCAGGGCCCGAAGGTGCTGGAGTTCAACGCCCGGTTCGGCGACCCGGAGTGCGAGGCGCTGCTCGTAAGGCTGGAGTCGAGCCTCCTCGACCTGATCGACGCCGCCGTGGACCGGCGGCTCGAGGCCCTCGAGCCGCCGACGTGGCGGCCGGGGGCGAGCGTCACGGTGGTGATGGCCTCCGAAGGCTATCCGGGGGAGATCCTCAAGGGCTTTCCGATCCGCGGCCTCGACGCCGCCCGGCGGGTGGAGGGGGTGCAGGTGTTCGAGGCGGCGACGCGGGCCGGCGACGCCGGCGTGGTCAACGACGGTGGCCGCGTCCTCGCCGTGACCGCCGCCGCGCCGTCGCTCGCCCGCGCCAAGCTCCAGGCCTACACCGCCGTCAAGGAGATCCGCTGGCAGGGCGCCTGGTGTCGGAAGGACATCGCCGACAAGGGACTGCGGCGCGAGCACGAACTGGTGGCCGCGGCCGCCGACGATCCGGCCAGCGCCGGGGATGCCGGCGGCGGCAGCAACGGGGACGGCGCCATGGCGGCGACGGGCCGGGGGCAGGAGGCATGAAGCTCCGCGTCGGGATCGTCGGTCTCGGCAGCCAGTGGGACACCCGCTATCTCCCCGCCCTGCGAGCGCTCGCCGACCGGTTCGAGGTCCGCGGCATCTGCGAGCAGGTCGCGCATCGGGCGGCCCGGGCCGCGGCCGAACTCGGCACCGTCGCCGTGGACGGGTTTCGCGTCCTCGCGGCCCGCGACGACGTGGACGCGCTCCTGTATCTCGCCGACCAGTGGTATGGCGCGACGCCGATCCTCGCCGCCTGCGACCATGGCAAGGCCGTCTACTCCGCCATCTCGCTCCCCTGCGACGCCGAGGAGGCCCGGCTGCTGCGCCGGCGGGTGGACGAGTCGGGGATCGCGTTCGTCGCCGAGCTGCCCCGGCGGCACGCGCCGGCCACCGTGCGACTCAAGGAGCTGATCGCCACCCGGCTCGGCCGGCCGCGGATGCTGTTCTGCCACCGGCGCGTGCCGACGGCCGCGCCCCCCGCCGCGGCGCCGGCCCGCGATCCCTCGACCGAGACCCGCGACCTGATGGAGCTCGTCGACTGGTGCCGCTACGTCGCCGGCGTCGAGCCGACGAGCGTGGTGGCGGTGCGGCACGCGGAGGCACCGGGCGCCGCGACCGACGACTACCAGATGATGAGCCTCGACTTCTCCCCCACCGACCGGCCCGGCGACGGCGTCCTGGCCCAGATCAGCTGCGGCTACTACATGCCGCGGTGCTGGGAGGAGGCGGTGAACTTCCGCCCGCCGGCCGCGCTCCAGGCCGCCTGCGAGCACGGCATCGCCTTCATCGACCTGCCAGCGAACCTCGTCTGGTTCGACACCGCGGGCCGCCACCAGGAGTCGCTCGACAGCGAGCGGCCGATCGAGGAGCAGATGCTGCTCCAGTTTCACCGCAAGGTGACGAGCCTCGTGCGCCAGATGAGCGGGCTCGACGACACGCTCTGCGCCCTGCGGGTCGTGCAGGCGGCCGCCGCCAGCCAGGCCGAGGGCCGCCGGATCCGGCTCGACGCCAGCGCGGGTTGATCCGCCGGCGCATGATCGGGTGTACTTCATGGACGGGACAACGACCCTCGAGGGAGGCAGGCCGATGCGAGGCGTGAGCCGATCAACCGGCAGCCGGGGACCGGGCCGCGCCGCAACGATCGTGGCGATCGGGCTCGTGTCACTGGTCGGCGCCGCTCGGGCGCGCGCCGGTGCATCCGATCACCCGAGTACGCTGCGGGTGGAGAACGTGAGCGTGGCGGCGCGGGATGCCACGACCGCGACGATCACGTTCGACGTCCGCTGGGAGAATTCCTGGCGGCACGAGATGAATCACGATGCGGCCTGGGTGTTCTTCAAGGTCCGCCCCGAGGGCTCGACCGTCTGGCGGCATGTCCGGCTGGCGGCCGACAAGGTGCAAAACCCGACCGGATACGGTCAGGCCGCGGGCGGCACCCGGCTCGATCTGATCGTGCCCGACGGGGCCGACGGCTTCACGGGCCTGTTCATCCGCCGGGCGGACCCTGGACTGGGCACGGTGACGGGCAACCGCGTCGCGGCCGTCTGGGATCTCGCGTCCGCGCCGGGGATCACGCCGGCGACGAAGGTCGAGATCCGGGGCTTCGGGATCGACATGGTCCATGTCCCCGCCGGCCCCTACGAGCTCGGTGGCGGCACGTTGCCGCACCACTTCCACCTGTTCACGAACGCCCCCGATCACGTCCAGCCCTTCCGCGTGACCGGCCCCGGTGCGATTCCGACCGGACAGCAGCCGGGCAGACTCTGGGCCCGACGCGGCGGTCAGCCGGAGGACGGCGGCGAGATCCCGGCGACGTTTCCCAACGGCTACGCCGCCATCTATTGCATGAAGAAGTGCATCACGAGCGCGCAGTATGCGGGCTTCCTCAACGCGCTGCCGGCGGCGCGGGCGGAGTCGTTCTGGGCCCCGGCGATGCAGGTGGCTCGCACCGGCACCGGCGCCGACGTGACCTACAAGGGCACCACAGACGGCGGCGGCCACCTCAACGTCAATGGCCTGGCCTGGGCCGACGGCGCCGCGTTCGCGGCCTGGGCGGGCCTGCGGCCGATGACCGAACTGGAGTACGAGAAGATCACCCGCGGCCCGATCGTCGCCGGCTGGGACACGGGCGACACGCTCGATCATCCTTCGTTCTGGGGCGTGACCAACATGAACGGCTGGCGATCTCCCGTCGAGCGGCCGGTGACGGTCGCCAACGCCACGGGCCGCCGGTTCAAGGGAACGCACGGTCTCGGCGAGCCGGACCTGCCGGCCGACTGGCCGCAGGCCGATGCCGTCGGCACCGGGTTTCGCGGCGGTCATGGCGTGAGCGGCAACCCGTCGTATCGCCGGCGTGCCGACACGGTCGAGCCGGACAGGGGGGTGAACTTCTGGCGCGGGGTGCGCACGGCACCGCGGGGCGTGGGGCTCTGATACGGCTCCCACTTGATCCTCGCGCACCAATGGATGCTGCGGACTGGGCGAATAGGAAGGGGCTGCCCATGCCCCGAAGCCGGCGTGAGCTGCCCAGCGCAGGCAGGATGCCGGAGCGCAGGCAGGTCCGAGTGAGCGCAGGCCGGGATGGCCGAAGCGAACGTCCGGCGACGGGGCATGGGTAGCCCCGACC
>JBIKKQ010000127.1:0-10072 GCA_044360305.1 Pirellulales bacterium | reverse complement strand
GGCGGGGGGGGGGCCCGCCCCCCCCCCGACCGGCAAACCGCGCGAGCTTCAAGCGTGGGGCTCTGACTTGCCCCGGCTGCCAGGCTTCCGACAGCCCGGCCGCGTTCGTTGCAGACCGCGAACAAGCGCGCAGGCTGGGCGGATTGGGTGAGCTGCGAACCGGCGCGTCCGGCAGTCGGGCTGGCGAAGCTGCGGCGCCGGTGCCGATAGGAGCGGCAGCGGGCCGCCAGTCGTCGCCTGCCATCCCATCCGAGGCCCGGCAATGACACGCACCCTGCGGACCTGCCCGTTGCTCGACCGGCCCGCCCCCTCCACGCGGCTCGACGCGGCACCCGCCCCGTGGGATTTGCGTCGCTGCGCGGAGACCGGCTTCGTCTATCTGGCGAACCCGCCCGAGCAGCACCTGTTTCGCGACGCCTTCGCCTGGGAGGTGACGCACGAGCGCGAGTCGCTGCTCCGGCTTCACCGCGAGCCGGTGATCCACAGGCTGAGCGGCTGGATGAAGGCGTTTCGGCGGCGGTTTCTCCACCGCGACAAGATGGCGGCGGTCGCCGCCGGGCTCGTGCGCACCGCGGCCCGCGACACGGCCGCCGGGCCGCTGCGCCTGGTGGACGTGGGCTGCGGCGAGGGGACGCTGGCGGTGCGGGTGGCGGACCGGCTCGCGCCCGCCGTCGCCGACCGGCTCGAACCGGTCGGCATCGAGCTCTCCAACGTCCTCGCCCGCCGCGCCGACCGGGTGCTCCGCGGTCGCGGCGGCCGCTGCATTCACGCCACCGGCATCGAGGGGCTCGCCGGCCTGGAACGCGACAGCGTGCAGGTGATCGTCCTGTCGTGCATTCTCGAGCACGAGATCGAGCCGCTGCCGCTGCTGCGCCGCTGCCGGGCCCGGCTCGCGGCCGACGGCCGGATCATCGTCAAGGTGCCGAACTACGCCTGCCTCGCCCGCCACGTCCGCGGCAGCCGCTGGTGCGGGTATCGCTGGCCGGACCACGTCAACTACTTCACCCCCGCGACGCTGGCCGCGATGGCCCGGGAAGCGGGCCTGTGGGTCGTGCGGATGAACGTCATGGACCGCAACCCGCTCAGCGACTCCCTCTACGCCGTGCTTGGTCGCGACCCGGCGGCGGCGGCGGACGTTGTTGACGCAGTCCGGCCCCTGCGCAGGGCCGCCTGACGCGGCCCGGCGGCGGACCCGCCCGCGGCCCGCGCGGCGCATGGCACGCCGCTTGCTCATTCCCGGGAGACGGGGCCGACGGGTCCCCTGCACCGCGGTCGCGGCTGCGGCCGGACCGGGTTATCCCCGCGAGGAGTCTCCGATGCACGCCCCCTGGACCCGCCGAGCGGTGTTTGAAAATGCGCCGCGCGCCGCAAAACGCCCCGCCCGGCAGGCGGCCCGCCGCACTCCGCGCCAGCCCGCCCTGCTGGCCGGCGAACGGCTGGAGACGCGGTCCCTGATGGCCGCCGACGGTCACATGGCGGTCGGCATGAATCTGGAGAACGTCGTGGACTGGTCCCCCGCCTGGACGTTCACCGACGCCTTCAAGGCCTCGCGTCCGTGGATCGTGCACGCGATCGACACCGTCACCGGGGAGATGACCTGGGACGTCGGCGACGACTATCCGCTGGCCCTCGACGGCGACGGCAACGTGACGGCGCTCGCCAGCTGGACCAACACCGCCGGCCACACGGTGCGGCAGATGGCCGGCACGCTCATGTTCCGCGACATCGCCGGGGCCTATCCGGCGGGCCGGTACCGGGCCGAGTGGGACGGCAGTGGCACGGTGACGTTCGGCTTCGATGCCCGGACGATCGCCAGCGGTCGGACGGCTGCGGGCCGCAACTACGCCGACCTCGAGGTCACCCCGTCGGCCGCCGGGATCGCGATGCGGATCGAGACGACGAACGCGAACGACCCGGCCCGCAACTTCAACGTCTGGATGCCCGACTGGGACGGTCGGAGCTTCGCCGGCCAGCGCTGGCAGCCGGGGGCCGGCTTCTCCCCGTTCCATCCGCTGTTTCTCCGGCGGCTCGCCCCCTTCAAGACGATCCGGTTCATGGGGATGCAGGAGACGAACAGCTCCGACATCCGCACCTGGGCCGACCGGCGCGACGCCCTCGACATCCGCCAGGGCTCGGGATCGGGGGGCACCGCCAGCGAGCCGGTGGTCAACGGCATGGCGGTCGAATACATGGTGCAGCTCGCCAACGACCTCGATGCCGACCCGTGGTTCAACATGCCGCACATGGCCGACGACGGCTTCGTGCGCAGCTTCGCCACCTACGTCCGCGACCATCTGGAGCCGGGCCGCACGGCCTACGTCGAATGGTCGAACGAGATCTGGAACTTCGGCTGGGGCTTCGAGGCCTCCCACTGGGTCGAGGACCGGACGGGGCTGCCGGAGTACGCCGGCCTCGACAACTGGCAGGTGGCTGGCCGCGAGGCGGGCCGCGATCTCGCCATCTGGACCGACGTCTTTGCCGGCCAGTCGCAGCGGCTCGTCCGCGTGGCGGCGGGCTGGGCGGCCGTGGACTGGGTGACGAACCGGGTCGTCGAGAGCATGGGCGACACCTTCGACGCCATCGCGATCGCCCCCTACATCACGCCCACTGACGGGCAGCGGGCCGGGTACACCGGCGGCACCACGGTCGATCAGGTGCTGGCCGACACGCGGGCGAACATCGCCACGTCGCTCGACTGGGTGGCGAACCACGGGCGGCTGGCCCACGACTGGTCGGCCCGGCTCGGCCGGCCGATCGCGCTGGTCGCCTACGAGGGAGGGCCACACCTCGACGGCCGCGACGCCCCCTATCAGGACGCCTTCTACGCCGCCGGCAACGACCCGCGGATGGGAGACATCTACCGCGACTACCTGCGCGGCCTCGACGCGGCCGGGCTGCGGCTGTACGTCGATTTCCAGTTCACCGGGCAGGCGGGCGCCGCGGCCTGGGGCGACTTCGCCAAGCTCCATCGGATGGACGAGCCGCTGGCCACGGCCTGGCGGTACGCCGCCGTGGCGGATGCGGCCACGGGCAGGCTGTGGGAGTCCACGCCGCCGGCCGCGCCTCCCCCGCCCCAGGCCTCGATCTTCTCGGCCGCGATGCTCGAGGGGGGGCCGGGCCGCCGGCTGCTCTCCTTCACGATCGCCCTCTCGGCGGCGACCGCGCAGCCGGTCACGCTCCGCTGGGGCACGGCCAACGGCAGTGCGGTCGCGGGCCGGGACTACGTCGCGGCATCGGGGGTGGTGAGTTTCGCCCCGGGGCAGACGGAGCGGACGGTGGGCGTGTGGGTGATCGGCGACCGGATCTTCGAGGCCGACGAACGGTTCAGCGTCCGCCTGTCGGCGCCGGTGAACGCCACGCTCGCCCCGACGGCGGCCGTCGCCACGGGCCTGATCGTCAACGACGACGGCCTGTCCCGCAACCGGCTGGCCGCGGCGTTCGCCGCCGTCGAGACGTTCAACCGCAACGCCCGCCCGCGGCGTTGAGCCGCCCCGGGCCCGACGTCGTTTCCGGCTCTTGATGCCTGTCCTTTTTCCGGCCCTTTTTCCGGCCCTGGGAAAACGCCGCGGTCCTCCTCCTGCAAACCTGCTGGCCGTTTCTCGAGAACGGTGCGACCGACCTGCCGGCGGACCTTCTCGCGACGATCCGTCGGGATCTGGAATCGCTCGGGCCGACCGTCGCGGCTGGTCAACACCTTATGAGCAGGGCCAACTCCACGGTCAGGCCCGGCCCGAACGCCATGGCCACGCACGGGGAGGCCGCAGGCTCCTCGAGCAACTGCTCGAGGATGAACAGCATCGTGGCGCTCGACATATTGCCGTGGTCGGCGAGCACCCGCTGCGAGGCTGCCAGGGCCGTTGGCGGGAGCGCAAGCGACTCCTGGACGCTCGTAAGCACCCTTGGCCCGCCCGGATGCACCGCCCAGCCACCGACCGCGTCGGCGTCGAGCCCGCACTCCGCGAGCGCCGCGTCCACGAACTCTCGAATCGTGCGGCTGATGACGGAAGGCACGCGAGCCGAGAGGTTCATTTCGAACCCGTGGTCGCCGATTGTCCACCCCATCTCGCCGGTCGATTCGGGCACGAGCCGCGACCACTGCCGCGCGACAGCCCACGCCCCCTGCCTGCCGCCCCGCGGGTGCCCCGGCCCCACGCCTACCACCGCCCCTGCCCCGTCGGCGAAGATGCTGTTGGCTACGACGAGGTCGCTCCGGCTGCCGTATTGAAAGTGAAGGCTGCAGAGTTCCACGCAGACGACGAGTACGACGCCCTGCACCTCGGAAGCGGCGAGCGCCGCGGCCACGCGAATCGCGTTGAAGGCGCCGTGGCAGCCCATGAAGCCGACGTGCGTGCGGCTTACGGTCGGTGCCAGCCCCAGAGCGGCGATGATCTCCAGATCGACGCCGGGATTCGCAAATCCGGTGCACGAACAGGTGACCAGATGCGTCACGGATGCCGGTGGCGTGCTTGCCGCATCGAGCGCCCGCCGAGAGGCAGCGATCGCGAGCGGGCCCGCCTCGGCCGCGTAGCGCTGCATGCGCTCGGCGGTTGTCGGCCCCGCGAACTCGGGTCCGTCGGCCACAGGAAAGAAGCTCTGGGCATACGGTCTCGTGCCTGGGTCGTCGAGCAGCACCGAGCCGCGCGTGCGAATCCGCGTCTGCCGGTAGATGGCGGCGAGCGTCCGCTCGTGGCCGGGTTGTGCGTTGGCGAATGCGGTCGCGAGATCCGCGGCGTCCGTCTGGGCGATCTGCCGCTGCGGCGCTGCCGTGGCGATGCCAAGAATCGTGAGACTCATGAGCAGGAGGCCTCCGCGACATGGCTGCCGATGAGGGCGGGCATCAGCCGCCGCGCGGCCCAGGGGGCGATCCGCGCGGCGTGCATCGCCGCCGCCACCACAGCCGGCCGCCGCAATGCGATCGATACCCTGCGGCAGCGGTCGTGCAGCGGCTGGAAGTGCTGCCGATGGTCGACACGATAGCGTGTCGCGACCTCGATCGGGCTGCAGAGCGTGGCGCTGCCCTGCGGAGACCGCGCGAGAACCGCATCGGCCACGATCCGGCCGCTCGTCAGCGCCCACCCGATCCCCTCGCCGGTGAATGGCTCGACGTAGGCCGCGGCATCGCCTGCGCGGAGCATACGCCCCGTTGCTCCCGCCACGAGGGCCGACGCATGCGTCAGCGGCGGCGTCGCCCGAAACTCCGCGGTGCGAATCGCCTGCTCGCTCATGCGTAGCCTGCCGATATCTCCCTCGGCCTCGTTCAAGATCGACCACACCGCGCCGCCCGGGCCGGTGGGTCCTGCCAGTGCCGCGCGGTCCACCGCCGCCGCGAGATCGATGCCGCCATCTGCCAGACGCACGAGCCCGCAATAGCCGCTGCGGCTGACCGCCATGAGCAGTTCACTGCTCGGCAGGTCGCTGGCGTCGGCGGCCAGCATCGCGCCCAGTCCGATCCGGCTGTCCCGTGCCACCTCGCGCTCCGCTCGAACGAGCTCCGAATGCCGGGCGCCGTCCGTGGCCGGCGACCGGATCCGCACGTGATCGGCAAGGCCGGTCGCCAGGATGCAATACTCCGCGGCGAGCTCCGCCTGTTCCGTCGCCGCGCGGGCGGATGATCCGGTGGCGATCAACACCTTTCCAGGCGACGAACGCTCGTCGATCGCGGTCACGTTGGTGTGCGGCAGCCAATCGCAACCGGCATCGATCGCGCGGCGAACGAGGGCGCGGTCGAGAGCCTCCCGCGACAGTGCGGCCCCGTCGGGCAACGGCAGCCGTGTCGCATGCCTCGCTGCCACCACGCGGACCGTCTTCAGGCGGATGGCGAGGAGCGGCTGCCGCGTGGCGTCCTCGAAGCCCAGCATCCGCAGTTCCCCCAGGGCCGTGGCCGACAGGCAGCAGCCGCAGACTTTCCAGCGGGGCATCGTGTCGCGATCAACGAGCAGCACCCGCAGGCCGCGACGCGCGAGCCGGATCGCGGCGGCGGATCCCGCTGGGCCTCCACCGACGATGACGACGTGCCACGGCGTCGCAGCCGCTTCTGCCGGAGCGAGCGTGGCAGCGAGCGAGTCGCAGGTCATGGGATTGGGCGGTGTCACGGTGCTGTCTCCATGCCGTCGCGCCGGGTTTCCGGGCAGCCCTTTGCCCAGGCGATGACCACTCGTGCCGGCCAGACCTGCCGGATCGATGCGCCGCGGAGGCCTGCGGCATCGCACAGCGATCGATATTCCGCGGCCGTTCGTGCGGCCCTGACCGACAGCGGGCCGTCCACGCGGGCCACCCGCGACGTGGAAAGAAACGTCGTGCCCAGCACGGCGAGCGCCAGGCCCAGCGGGCTGCGGACGAGGTCGGAAACGACGATTCCCTTGCGTACGGCCCCAGCCAGGCCGCGGAGCAGCGCGATGGCCGAGGCATCGTCGAGATGGTGGAGAAACAGCGAACTCACGGCCACATCGCACGGCGGCCAGACGTCGGTCAGCACGTCGCGGGCGATGAACGTCGCCGCGCTGCCGAGGCGTGCAGCCAAGGCCCGGCTGCGTTCGATCGCCCGCGGGCTGATGTCGAGCCCCACGACCTCGACGGGGCCGTGCTGCCGGCCACCCGACAGTCTTGCGGCGAGGTCGATCGTGACGTCGCCGCCACCGCAGGCCACGTCCACCACCGTCACGGGCTCGGCAGGCGGGACACCGTCCGCTGCGAGCACCTCGACAATTGCCCTGGCGATGTGCGCGGCTGTCCGCGACACGACGTTGATGAGTCCCAGAGCGTCGAGCGCGTGCAGGTGCTCCGACTCCGCGAGGGCGGGATCGTCCATCAGTTCGGGCTCACGCGACTGGGAGACGGTCCAGAAAGACATTGCCACGGGGTCCGCGGGGCGTGCTCGGGCGCTGCGACGCAGGCTCTCCAGCAGTATAGGGCAGTCGCTCCGCGTTCATGGGCCGAACGGCATCCCCGGGTAGCCAGGCACCCGTGATTGATACGTGCGGTAGTCGCTGCCGATGAAGAACAGCAGCCGGCGATCCTCGAGGACACTGCCGACGAAGATGGAGGCGGTCCAGGAGGCTGATCGCCGCGAGCACCACGCAGCCGACGACGAGGTACCCGACCGGCCTGCCTCGCGACATCCCGACGGCGATCTTCGCCAGCCCGAGCGCCAGGGTCGCGGCCAGCGGCGCGAGGATGACCCAGGGGGCGGAGCGTGATGCGGGAGCCGGGGTTGAATCGAGTGCTTGGGAAGAGAGCAGGCGGCGTTCACCGGGCATCCGCGGGGGTGAACTCGCCACGCATCTGACGGGCAGGCATCATCCCATCCCGCTGCTTCCTTTCTCGTTCGCAGAGTTTCTCTCCGCCCGTGGGCCCGAAGAACGCACCGCGGTCGAGTACACCGCCCTCTGCCGCCTGCATGCCGAGATCGGGGGCTTCCCCGAGGTCGTGCTCGAGCCCATCGATGGAGGCGGCTATCTCCGCACGCTCCTGGCAGCGGTGATCCACAAGGACATCGTCAGCCGGTTTCGCCTGCGGGCCCCGCAGGCGCTCGATGCGGTGGCTGCCTGATCTTCTATTGAAAGGATCCGCATCGCGCGGAGGTCGATTTCGTGATCCACGAGGGGCAGAAGGTGAGGGCCCTCATTCAGGTTGCCGCGGACCTCCGCGACCCGAAGGTTCGGGCGCGGGAAGTGCGCGGACTGATCAAGGCCGGCCACGATTTGCGGTGCGAAGACCTGCTGCTGCTCGCCTCCGATGAACGCGGCGAAAGCCGTGAAACATGGCAGGGAAAGTCGGCGATCATTCGCCGCGAGCCTGTCTGGCAGTGGCTTCTCGATCAGGGATGACGTCCATGACGACGCTCTTCCGCCTTTCCGGGGCCAGTCGTTGACAGCGGTCGAAAACGGGCCGCGGGCTTCTGGGATTCTTCTGGGGCTCGGGATCGGTCTTGTGACGCCAGGGCCGGGATCGCGGACCACGCCGCCGGTGGTTAGAATTTTTCATGGCAGGACCCTGGCAGGCGGCAGGCCGAACGGGCACCGGGCAGCCCCGAAAACAGAGGATCGCAGCATGGCACTCAACCGATCCGCGTGGGGCACGCCGCCAGGCGAGCGGCGGGACGCGATCGCCGCCGAGATCGACGTCGAGTCGGCCCGGTTCTGGGAGTCCGCCGTCGTCCGGCTGGCCCGGGAGATCAATCTCGGCTGGTGGCTCGCCGGCTGGCTGCCGTGGGCCGTGGCCGTCGGCCTCGTCGGCACGTTCGCGATGCTCTACACCCGCCTCCGCGGCGGGCATCCCGGAATCGTCTGGACAGGCATCGTCCTCGTCCTCGGCGCCGCCGCGGTCGCGGTCTGGCGCCGCTGCCGCCACCGGTTCGAGTCGCCGGCCTCGGCCCGCGTGCGGCTCGAGGAAGCGCTCGGCCTGAAGGCGCGGCTCACCGCCGCCAAGGCCGGCGTCGGCTCGTGGCCCGATCGCCCCGCGCCGGACGGCCTCGTCTGGCCGGTCCGCTGGCGCTGGCAGCGGACCGCCTGCTGGGCGGCCATCGTCGCCATGCTCCTCGGCCTCGCCGCCTGGGTGCCGATTGCCGACGCGCGGGCCGACCGCAAGCATCCCATCGAGCGGCCGACCGACGCCCGGATCGTCGATGCGTGGCTCGACGAAATCGCCCGCCAGCAGGCGGTGGACGAACGCTCGATCGAGCGGGTCCGCGAGCGGATCGCCGACCTGATGCAGCGGCCGGACGAGCAGTGGTACGAGCATGCCAGCCTGGAGGCCGCCGGCACGCTCAAGGAGCAGACCGCGGCCGACCTGCGCGAGCTCGCCGAGAACCTCGCCAAGGCGGAGCAGGCCGCCGCGAAGCTACGCGAGATGACCGACGCCGTGCCGCAGAAGCTCCGCGAGGCGCTCGCCAAGGATCTGAAGCTGGCGGCGCTGGCCCTCGAACTGGGTGACTTCAGGCCGCCGGCCGACCTCGCGGAAATGCTCCGCGGCATCCAGGGCCGCGACCTGGCCGGCCTGACACCCGGGGAATGCCGCGGCCTGTGCAAGAAACTCAGGGAAAACCGCGAGTCGCTCCGCAAGGCACTGGCCGAGTCGCCCGAGTTCGCCCTCGACGGTGTCGCGATGCTCGGCGAGGACGGTGTCCTGATGCTCGGCGAGGTGCCCGGCGAGGGGGACATCCAGCGCGGCCGCGCCGACGCCGAACTCACGCTCGGCGCCGAGAACGATCTGGGCACGACGCGGAAGGAGCGGGTGAGCCAGCCGCTCGATCCGGAGCGGGCCGCGCCCGACGAGTTGCTCGCGATCGTCGAGGGGGACCACGAGATCGACGAAACGGCCTACACCGGCCCGCAGGCGGGGGGCCGGGCGAAGCAGGGGGATGGCGGCACGGCGGTGCAGATCGACAACCTGTTGCCGGTGGAGCAGGCCACCGTCCGCCGGTTCTTCACGGAGTGATCGATCCATGAGGGCGATGACCGACGCCGATCCCACCCGCAGCCGGGCCAGGTCGCGCCGGCTGTACTGGATCGCCGCGGGCGTGTTTGCCGTGCTGGTGGCGACGCTCCTCTGGGGCCTGTTCGGCCCCGAGCAGCCGATCCGGGTTGCCCGCGAGACGACCTACCTCACCGCGCCGCTCGCCGCTGACGGCCTGCCCGACTACGAGGCCGCCTGGCTCGCCACGCTCGGCCCCGCGCCGCCCCCCGAGGAAAATGCCGCGGTGCTCCTCCTGCAAACCTGCTGGCCGTTGCTCGAGAACGGTGCGACCGACCTGCCCGCGGTCTGCAAGGCGCTCGGCATCCCGAACGTGCCGCCGGCCGAATCGCTCGTGCTCTATCCGCCGCGGGATCCTGCGTCCGGAGTGACCGACGCGATGCTGGAGACGGCCGAGCAGTGGCCCTGGACGACGGAAGAGTTGCCGGCCGTCGCGGCCTGGCTCGCGAAGAACGAACGACTCATCGACCGGCTCGTCGAGGCCGCGGACCGGCCGCACTACTGGCTGCCGAGCCCGAGCTTTCTCGACGGCACGCCGGATCCGCTGTGGAACATCACGCTGCCCGACATCCAGGCGCATCGCGGGGTGGCGCGGGTCCTC
>JBIKKQ010000025.1:0-27758 GCA_044360305.1 Pirellulales bacterium | reverse complement strand
AGGCCCTGGCTTGGCTCTGGGAGGGCTGGCCGCGGCCCGTCGGCCGGGGCCGGGGCAGCCCGCAGCTGCAGGAGGTCCTGCTCGCGGACGAGGACTGGCGGCTGGTCGGCGAGGGCTACAAGTTCACCGAAGGTCCGGCGGTGAACAGGGACGGCACGGTGTTCTTCAACGACGTCGGTGCCGGCCGCACCTACCGGATCACGCCCGACTGGAAGGCGGAGGTCTGGCTGGAGGATTCCCGGCGCGGTGACGGCCAGGCCTTCGCCCCCGACGGCCGGCTCGTGGCCGCCAGCGCCGCCGACGAGGCGATCATCGCCTGGGACGCCGACCGCAAGCCGGCCACGCTCGTCAAGGGCTGGCGGGGCAACGACCTCGTGGTGTCGGCCGCGGGGGACATCTACGTGACCGAGCCGGGCTGGGATGGCTCCAAGCCGAGCCGGATCCACCACGTCAGCCCGACGGGCGTCGATACGGTCGTGGACACGGGGCTGAAGTTCTCCAACGGGCTCTGCATGTCCGCCGATCAGACGATGCTGTTCGTGGCCGACAGCCGCTCGCGCTGGGTGTGGAGCTTCGCCGTCCGGCCCGACGGCACGCTGGCCAACAAGCAGCGGTTCTTCCAACTGCACGTTCCCGACGTGGCCGACGACAGCGGCGCCGACGGGATGCGGGTCGATCGCGACGGTCGGCTCTGGGTGGCGACGCGGATCGGGATCCAGGTCTGCGACCAGCAGGGACGGGTCACCTGCATCATTCCCACGCCCAACGGCCGGGTGGCGAACCTGTGCTTCGGCGGACCGGAGTTCGACACGCTCGTGGCGGCCTGCGGCGACAAGGTCTACGCCCGCCGGGTCCGCGTCCGGGGCGCCCCGAACTTTCTCCCACCGGTGACGCCCGGCCCGCCACGGTGACACCGCGCATGCCCCGCGAACGAGACGTTCCGTACGACTGCCCCGGCCCGAGCCGGCTACGCTGCTCGCGCCGCGCAGCGGTCGCGGCACTCGCCGCCGCGGGGGCCGGTGCCGCGGTGCGGCTCGACGCCGCCGTGCCGCGCCGCGGCATCCCGCTGGGGTTCGACAACTTCGCCGTCCGCGGGCTCGGCTGGAACGTGCGTCAGCTCGTCGATCACGCCGTCGAACTGCGGTGCGACTCCGTCTTCGTCACCGACTTCGGGCCGTTCGGCGGCCGGCTCGACGACGCGTCGCTCGGGGCCGTGCGCGACTACGCCCGCGACCGCGGCGTGGCGTTGGCGCTCGGTTCGTGGAGCATCTGCCCGACGTCGACCAGTTTCCGCCGCGAGATGGGGACGCCGGACGAGCAGCTCGCCGAAGGGGTGCGGATGGCGCGGGCTCTGGGGACGACGGCCTTTCGAGTCATCCTCGGCAGCCGTGCCGACCGGGGGACGCCCGGGGGCATCGATGCCCGGATCGCCGACACGGTGCGCGTGCTGCGGGCGGCCCGCGGCCGCTGCCTCGACGCCGGTGTCCGCATCGCCGTGGAGAACCACGCCGGCGACATGCAGTCGCGCGAGCTGGAGCGGCTCGTGCAGGAGGCCGGGCCGGATTTCGTGGGCGTGAACTTCGATTCCGGCAACGCCTGCTGGACGCTCGAGGACCCGCTGGTGGCGCTGGAGCGGCTGGCCCCGCACGTCCTCACGACCAGCCTCCGCGACACGATGGTCTGGGAGACGCCCGACGGCGTCACGGCCCAGTGGACGGCGATGGGCGAGGGCTGCACCGATCTGCCCGCCTTCTTCGACCTGTTCGCGCGCCGCTGCCCGCAGGTCGTGGCCCACATCGAGACGATCTCGGGCGCCCAGACCCGGTTTGCGATCCGCGACCCATCGCTGTGGCGCGAATTTCCGGAGCAGCGGGCCGGGGAACTGGCGGCGTTCCTCGCGCTGGCCCGCAAGGGGCGGCCCCTGGAGCCGTTTCGGCCCCCCGCCGGACCGGACCGGGCCGCCGCGGACCGCGACCACCAACTCGCGGAACTGGCGAAGAGCATCCGTCACTGCCGGGAGCAGCTCGGCCTCGGCCGCCGCGACTGACGGGGCGCGTCACGGCCGTCGGCGCCGAACGATCATCCGGCGTTCCGTGCGTCTGCATCCTGTCCCCGGTCCGGCTCGCGTTTTTTTGCCGGGACGCTAAGTTGGAGCCCGGCAGGTCCGTCCTCCGGGGGACGCCGCCGCCGGACCGTCAGCGAGGAGTCGAAGCATGTCGGCGCACGGGTCAGCAGCGGAGCCGGACGAACCCGGCGTGCAGTCGGAGGAGCAGGGCCGGTCCGCTGAACAGGGGACCGCCTCTGCCCTGTGGGTGCCGCTTGTCGCCCTCGGGCTGCTCGCCGCCGCGATCTGGTTCGGATCCACGCCGCTGCGCCACCCGCCGGCGCAGCCGGCTCAGGTGGCGGCCCCCGTGGCCCCGTCCGCCGTCACCACCGTCGATCCGCTGCCGAGCTGGAACGACGGGGCGACGAAGAAGGCGATCCTCGACTTCGTGGCCTCCGTCACCCGCGCCGGGGCCGAGACGTTCGTGCCGGCGCCGGAACGAATCGCCGTCTTCGACTTCGACGGCACGCTCGTCTGCGAGAAGCCGCTGTTCCACGGCCTGTTTCTCCTCGACCGGATCCGCGGCCTGGCGGACCGCCGGCCGGAGATCGCCGACGAGGAGCCCTACGCGTCGCTGCTGGCCGGCGACGCCGACACGCTGCGCCGGCTCGGCCGGAAGTTCGTCGCCGAACTGACCTTCGCCACACTCGCCGGCCAGCCGGTGGAGCGGCTGGAGGCCGAAGCCCGAGAATTTTTCCGGACGGCGCGGCATCCGGTCTTCGACGTCCCCCTGCGCGACACCGCCTATCAGCCGATGCGCGAGCTGATCGCCCTGCTGGAGTCGCGGGGCTTCACGGTCTGGGTCTGCTCGGGGAGCGGGGTCAACTTTCTGCGGCCGGTGGCCGGCGAGCTGCACGGCATCGGACCTGAGCGGGTGATCGGCTCACGGCCGCGGGTCGCCCTGGAGGCGGTCGGCGACGGCAGCCGAGAGCTCGTCGTGCAGCCGGAAGTGCAGGTGCTCAACGACGGGCCGCAGAAGCCGGTGAGCATCGCCGAGCGGGTCGGCCGCCGTCCAATCCTCGTGGCGGGCAACGTCGGCAACGCCGGCGACATCGAGATGCTGCGCTGGTCGCAGGCGGGACAACGGCCGAGCCTGCAGCTGCTCGTGCATCACGACGACGCCGACCGCGAGATGGCCTACGACGAACCGCGCGATGAGTCGCTGCGGGCGGCGGAACGTCACGGCTGGCAGGTCGTGCGAATGAAGACCGACTGGAACCGGGTGTTTCCCCTGCCGCTGGCCAAGACCGGTTCGGCGGCGGCGGTGGCCGCCGCACCGCCCGTGGCCGCGGGTGTCACGCGGGCCGCGCCGGCGGCCGTCGAGCCGCCTGTGGCGCCGGCGGCGGAGGTCGCGCCGCCGACCAAGTGGGCGGAGGAACTGGCGGCGCTCGAGGCCCGCGACCGCGAGGCAGCGCCGCGGCCGGGGGGCATCTGCCTCCTCGGGTCGTCCAACATCAGCAAGTGGCAGTCGCTGGCCGAGGATTTTCCCGGGCTCGACGTCGCCAACCGGGGCGTGTCCGGCTGCCGGCTGGGCGAACTCACCGCGCACGTCGCCGGGCTGATCGAGCCGGTCAGGCCGCGGGTGGTCGTCGTGGCGGCGGGCACCAACGACGTCGCCGACGGCGCCTCGCCGGAGGACGTCCAGGCGGCCTTCGGGCGGCTCGTGGAGGAAATCGGCCGCGTCTGCCCGGAGGCGAAGATCGTGTTCCTGGGCATCTCGCCGACGATTCGGCGCTGGGAGCAGTGGCCCCGGCAGCAGGAGGCCAATGCCGCCGTGCGCGGCTGGATCGCGGAGGCCATGGCCGACGAGTCCGGCCCGGCGGCGAAACGAAAGCTCGTCTATCTCGACACGTCGGGCGCGTTCCTCGGCCAGGATGGCCGGCCCGCGGCGGAGTGTTTTCTCGCCGACGGGCAGCACCCGAGCACGATCGGCAACGCCCGCCGGGCCGCGATCATGCGGCCGCTGCTGGCGGCCCTGCTGGCGGAGTGAGCGGACGGCCGGTCCAACCCCGGAGGGACGCGCGATGGGCGATGCGGCGGAGACGACGACGGGGCTCGACGGCTGGCTCGGCCGGGTCTCGAGCGGCGCCTGGCTGACGGTTCTGCCACCGGCCCTGCGCGAACCCGTGGCCCGGGGGCTGCTGCAGGTGGTCGCCGCGGCGCTGGTGCTGCTGCTCTTCGCCCCGTGGGCCGACTCGCGCGGCGACGCGTACCTCGAGGCGACCTTCGCCCGCACGCTCGCCGCCCTCGCCGCCACCCGTGGCCTCGACAGCGCGATCTCGCTCGCCCAGAGCTCCGAGGTCAGCTTCAGCTTCGGTCCCGGCGGGAGCATCGGCATCGGGCAGGCGCTCGATCCGGTCAACGACCTCGTCGAGCAGTACGGCGCGCTGCTGCTCACCAGCACGACGGCGCTCGGCGTGCAGCGGCTCGGCATGCAGATCGGGCGGACGCTCGGCTGGTGGCTGTTCGTCCCCGGCCTGGCGGCGCTCGCCAGCGCCGCCGTCTGCGGCGGTCGGTCGCGGACGTCACTGATGGGCTGGAGCCGGCGGCTGTTCGGCGTCGCGCTGTTCGCCCGGCTGGCGCTGCCGACCGCGGGGTGGATCGATTCGTGGGTGGCCGAGCGGTTCCTCGAGAACGGCTACCAGCAGGCCGCCGCGGCCGTCACTGCCACGACGCAGAAGATCGAGCAGGTGGAAGCCGGGGACGCGAAGCGACCGTGGTACGAGCGGTACAACCCGGTCGATGCGATCGGCGACAAGGCGCGGCAACTCTACGACGCGCTGTCCGCGATCGGCGAGTCGATCGTCAACCTGGCGATCTACTTTACGATCTCGACGATCGTGCTCCCGCTGGGGACGCTCTGGCTGCTGTCGCGGCTCGTCGGGGCGTTCTTCCGGCCGGGCTGAGGTCGGGCCGCGGCTGGCCCGACAAGGCTCCCCGCCGGAGGACACGTCCGCTGTCGAGGGGCGCGAAAAAAGCCTTGTTTCGGCCAAGTGTCGTCTCGGCCGGGGAATTCCCTGACGGCGAAGGGCCAGTTTTTCCCGCGAGAAAATTCGTTTTTTGGCGGAAATGCCGGGGCCGAGAAAACCGTCTTTTTCTCGGCAGCCCAGCCCCTTGCACGCCGTTCAACTCGACGTAATCTATCCATCTTATCAGGCGGCCGATCCGTTCGGTCGTCGGAAGAGAAGGGTCTCTTCGACCGACCGAACGTTCGGGCGCGTTCGAAAAAACCTGCTCGGTTTCCCTGGTTCCCTGTTCCTTTTTTCCTTGGAGGTCTGCGTGATTCGTAAAGTTCTGTCCTGCCTGATGCCGGCCGTCGCCGTCGTCGCCCTGTGCGCCAGCACGTGGGCTGCCGACTGCGCGTCCTGCAACGGCGGCTGCGCCGGTGGCTGCGAGAGCGGCGCCGTCGTCAGCGGTGATTGTGCCGGTGGTTGTGGTGGTGCGTCCGCCGGCGCGGCCTGCGGCGGCACCAAGACTGTGTACCAGCGTCAGTACGTGACCGAGATGAAGACGGTCACGGCGACCGAGTACACCACGGAGACCCGTGAGCGGACCTACACGGTCACGAAGCGGGTTCCGCGGACCGAGGAGCGGACCCGCACGGTCACCGTGCAGGTTCCCGAGACTCGGACCAAGACCGTGAATCACACGGTCAACAAGAACGTGACCGAGACCAAGACGGCTGAGTACACCGTCCAGGTCCCGTACACCGAGTCGGTCGAGCAGACCTACACGGTGCACGTGCCGGTGAGCGAGGAGAAGACCTCGAACTACACCGTCATGGTTCCGAAGCAGGAAGAGAAGACCTCGACCTACACGGTCCAGGTCCCCTACACCGAGCAGGTCGAGCAGACCTACACGGTGATGACGAGCGTGCCGGAAGAGAAGACCGCGACCTACACGGTCCAGGTCCCGTACACCGAGTCGGTCGAGCAGACCTACACGGTGAACGTGCCGGTTTCGGAAGAGAAGACCGCCACCTACACGGTCCAGGTCCCGTACACCGAGTCGGTCGAGCAGACCTACACGGTGAACGTGCCGGTTTCGGAAGAGAAGACCGCCACCTACACGGTGATGGTGCCCTACACCGAGGAGAAGGTTTCGACCTACTCGGTGAGCGTTCCCTACACCGAGCAGGTCGAGCAGACCTACACGGTGAACGTCCCCTACACCGAGGAGATGTCCGGCAGCCGCACCGTGCAGAAGCGGGTGGCCGTGCAGGGCACGAAGACGGTGCAGGTCCGTGGCGGCCACTGGGAGACGCAGCAGGTCGAGGTCGGCGGCGGCGTTGACGCCAACGGCTGCGCCTGCCCGCCGAAGACGTGCTGCAAGCGTGTCTGGGTTCCGACGTGCGAGACGAAGGAAGTCCCGGTCACGACCTACCAGTGCACGACTGAGGAGGTCCCCTACTCCTACACGGTCAGCAAGTGCCGTCAGGAGCAGCGGAGCCGGATGGTCAACGTGACGAAGACCCGCACCGAGGAGCGCACCCGGACCTACACGGTCTCGAAGTGCCGCCCCGAGGAGCGGACTCGCACCTACACCGTCACCAAGATGGTGCCGGAGCAGAAGACCCGTTCGGTGAACGTCACCAAGTACCGCTCGGAAGAGCGGACTCGGAACTACACCGTGACCAAGATGGTTCCGGAGACGAAGACCCGCTCGGTCAACGTCACCAAGTACCGCTCCGAGGAGCGGACCCGGACCTACACGGTCACCAAGTGCGTTCCGGAGACGAAGACCCGCTCGGTCAGCGTCACCAAGTACCGTCCGGAAGAGCGGACCCGCAGCTACACCGTCATGACCTGCGTGCCGGAGCAGCGGACCCGCAGCTACACGGTCACCAAGATGGTGCCCGAGCAGAAGACCCGTACGGTCAACGTGACCAAGTACAAGTCCGAGACGAAGACTCGGGAGTACACGGTCACCAAGTGCGTGCCCGAGACGGTGACCAAGGAAGTCTCCTACACGGTCATGGTCCCGCAGTCGAAGGAAGAGAAGTACTCCGTCACGGTGTACGACTCGGTGCCCGAGACGAAGACCGAGAGCTACACGGTCCGCGTCCCCCACACGGTGACGAAGGAAGTGCCGGTGCAGAAGTGCGTCTCGGTCGCCGTCGAGGTGCCCGTTGACGGCTGCGGTGCCGGTGCCGACGGTGCCGGTGCGGCCGGTGGCGAAGGCGGCTGCGGTGGCAGCGGTGACGCCGCGGCGTCCTGCGGCGGCTGCGGCGGCGACGCCGCCGCGTGCGGTTCTTCCAGCAAGGGCTGCCGTCGTGGCTGCCGGCGCTGCAAGTAAGCACCCGGGTTTCCTGATCGTCGAGTAATCAAGGGGGGGCCGGACGACCGATCGTCCGGCCCCCCCGCTGTTTTGGGACGCTGGGCTGGTGCCGGCCGCCGTCGTCTGGTGAAATGCCCGCGGAACGGACGCACCGGAGGCGGAAACCATGGCGACAGCGAATGGGACGGCGCGGCGGATGGAGCCGGCGCCGCCGGCCGCCGCTGCCGATCGAGGCGGCTGGATTCGCCAGGTCCGCCAGTCGATCCGCGGGGCCGACGCCGATTTCTTCCGCGTCTCCCCCTGGCACTACTGGACCGATTTTCTCGTCAGCATCACGGTCGCCTATCTGGCAACATCGGTCTACCTGGCGGCACCGGCCTGGTCGTGGCCCCAGGTCGTTGCCTTTCCGCTCGCCGCCTTCTGGCTCTACCGCCTCGGGTCGCTGATCCACGAGGTCTGCCATCTCGGTCAGGATGAGCTCCCCGGGTTCAAGCTGGCCTGGAACGCCTTGGCCGGCGTCATGCTGCTGACGCCGAGCCCGTTCTTCACCCGGCATCACCGCGACCACCACAGCCAGCGGTACTACGGCACGCCGGAGGATCCGGAGTACGTCGCCAACGTGCTCGAGGGGGGCAATCCGACCAGCCTCGTCGGCTACCTGCTTTACGTGCTCGTCTTTCCGGCCCTGGTGTTCCTGCGGTTCCTGCTCGTGCCGGTTTCCTTCCTGCACCCGCGGCTCCGCGAGTGGACGCTCCGCAAGGCGTCGGCCCTGACGTTCAACAGGCGGTACGAGCGTCGCCTCACGGCCGCCGACCGGCGGGCCATCCTGGCGGTCGAAATCCCCTGCTTCCTGCGGGCCGCCCTGATCCCGGCGCTGGTGCTCGCGGGGATCAACCATTGGACGAGGATTCCGCAACTCTACCTGCTCGCCCTGGCGACGGTGGCCTTAAACCAGCTGCGGCAGCTGGCCGACCACCACTTCGCCGGCGACGGCAGCCCGGTCGGCCTCGAGGCCCACATCGCCGACTCATGCAACTTCACCGGCCGCGACCCGCTGACGCTCCTGTTCTTCCCGTTTTCGATCCGCTATCACGCCCTGCACCACCTGTTTCCCTCGTTGCCTTATCACAATCTCCAGGCCGCCCACGAGCACCTGGTGGCGAGTCTGCCGGGCGATTCCCCCTACCTGACGCTCGACAGGCCCGGCTGGTGGAGCGTGGCGCGGCGGACGCTCTTCGGGAAGGCGGGGGCCGTCTAGCGAGCTGTGGAAAACGCCAGCCATGGCCTTTTCTGGTCGCGCCCAATCTGCCGATGGACGGCAGAAGTCTCGTCGCTGAGGCAAGGTCGCCTCACGCTCCTCGAGCTTCCGCCGATCCACCGGCTCCACGCAATCGCTGATCGAACCGTCAGCGGTTCTTGAGCAGGTCGCGGATTTCAGTGAGCAGCAGTTCTTCCTTCGACGGCTCCGGCGCCGGTGCCGGGGCGGAGGCCTCGGCAGCCTTCGACTTCATCAGCCAGCCGAGAAACTTCACGATGAAGAAGAACAGGGCCGCGGCGAGCATCAGGAAGCTGACGATGTCGCCGAGGAACTTGCCGTAGGGGACCGTCTTCTCCCCGATCGTCAGGACCCACTTCTCGTACCCCTTGTCGCCGGGGAGGATCACGGCGACCAGCGGCATGATCACGTTGTCCACCATGCTCGTCACGATCTTGCCGAAGGCGCCGCCGATGATCACGCCGACGGCGAGGTCGATCACGTTCCCCTTGAAGGCGAAGTTCTTGAACTCGTCGAACAGGGAAAACACCTGCTTTACGGGGGCGGCCATGACGATCTCCGGGGTTCAGGGGGCCATCGCCAGCGACGACGATGGGCGGTTGACGTCGAGAGCGTACCGGGGCCGGCCGATGGGCCGCAAGAGGCCCCGGAAACGCCGCGCCGGCCGGTTTCCGACGCCGGCCGCTTGCACCGCACCCACGGATATGGTTGTCTGCCGAATCGGATGCAGGTGGATGTTCGACGGCACGGGAGATCGCATCATGAGGTTGAGTTTCGGCGGACCACTCGACGGCCCGGCGACCGGTTCCGGTCGCGCCCCGCGCCGGATCGCCCTCGTCGGCGGCATGTGCATCGTCTGCCTCGCCGTCGCGACGGCGGCGCGAGCCCAAAATGGCGGGCAGATCGGCGGGCAGCCCCAGACGCAAACCCAATCGCAGTCCCAAACGCAGGCAGCGCGGCCGGCGCCGGTCGCCGGCAACGGCGGGCCGGTCGAGGCCGCGCTCCGCGCCGAGGCAGCCGCGACCATCAAGGCCTTCAACGCCGGCGATGCCGCGGCGATCGCCGGCACCTTCCTCGAGGCGGGGGAGCTCGTGGACGAGGACGGCAACGTGTTCTCCGGCCGGGCGGCCGTCAAGGACCTGTTCGCGAAGTTCTTCGCGAAGTTTCCCCAGGCGACGCTCGACATGGAGGTCACCGCGGCCCGTTCGATCGGCGACGCCATCGTGGTCGAGGAGGGCGTCCGCCGGATCACGGCGGCCGCCGACGCCGCGGTCGCCCAGATGCGGTACGTCGCGGTTCGTACGAAGCAGGCCGACCGCTGGCAGATCGCCACGTACCGCGAGTTCGCCGACGACCCGACGCCGACGCCGCGTGAGATGCTCGCGACGCTCGAATGGCTGGTGGGCGACTGGGTGGACGAGAGCCCCGAGGGGCGGACGGCGATCTCCTACCGTTGGAGCGAGGACGGCAACTTCCTGCTCGGAGAGTTCAACGTCGCCGTCGGCGGCAAGCGGGCAGCCAAGAGCGTCCAGCGGATCGGCTGGGATGCCGTCGAGGGGGAACTCCGGTCGTGGACGTTCGATTCCGACGGCGGCTTCAGCGAAGGGGAATGGGGCGCGGGTGAGAACGGCTGGATCGTGAAATCCGAGGCGACGATGCCCGACGGCAGCAGCGGATCGGCCACGGTGACGATCACCCAGCGGGATGCCGACCACTTCGTGATCGCGAGCACCGACCGGGTGATCGGCGGGGCGGCCGAACCGGACTTCAAGGTCGTCGTGGCCCGCAAGCCCCCCGCGCCCGCGGCCGGGGGGGCCGAAGCCGGATCGAGCTCGCCGCCGGCAAGTCGCTGATCGGGCCACGGCCGGTCGGACGACGCATTGACCGTGAGCATGACCTTGAGCGAACGAGTTCACTCTCCGAAAGGACGATGACCATGCGGTCGAGGATGGCGGGAGCACGATTGGTGGTCCGGTGTCTGGCGGTGATGGGCTGTTTTGCGGTGCTGGGCCAGGGCGTCGTCTCGGTGGCCCACGGTCGGCCGTCGGTGGGCCGCGTTGGTGGCGGCGGCGGGCCGGCCGCCCACGCCCACGCCCGGCCCGCCCCGGCGCACCACGCCCCGATGGCCCGTCCGCAGATGCCCGTGGCGCGGCCACAGATGCCGGCAGCGCGGCCGCAGGCCCCAATGGCCAGGCCGCAGATGCCGGCGGCTGCAGCCCGGCCCCAGACACCGAATTTCCAGCGTCCCAGCGTCGGGGCGATGCAGCGGCCGAACCTTGCCCGTCCCGCGCTGCCGAACGCGGGGGCGGTGCAGCGGCCGGTGGCCCCGGCGCCCGCCGTTCGTCCCGGACTCGGCGGCATCCAGCCGGGTGGTGGCGGGATTGGTCCCGGCAACGCCAGCCGTCCGGGCGGCGGCTTCGCCACCCGGCCCACGCCGATGCCGGCTCCCGCCCCGGGTGGTGGTCTTCCGGGGGGCATCACGCGGCCCGGACCCCGACCAGGCCTCGGGGCCGTCAATCGGCCATCGTTTCCCCAGCCCGGCGGCGGTGGATTGCCGGGAGGCGGCGGGCGTCCCGGCGTCAACAGACCGGCACCGGCTCCTGGCGACCTCGCCGGCGGGAACCGCCCCGGTCTTGGCGGTGACCGTCCGGGGCTCGGTGGTGACCGTCCGGGGCTCGGTGGTGACCGTCCGGGGCTCGGTGGTGACCGTCCGGGGCTCGGTGGTGACCGTCCGGGGGTCAACGGCAATCGACCCACAACGCTGCCGGGCAATCTCGGTCCCGGGGACAGGCCCGGCGTCGGCGTCAACCGGCCCACGCCGCTTCCTGGAGATCTGGGCACGATCAATCGACCGGGCCTTGGCGGTGATCGGCCGGTCATTGGCGGCAACCGGCCAGGCAACGGCGGCAACCGGCCAGGCAACGGCGGCAACCGGCCTGGCATCGGCGGGACGCGGCCGACGCCGTTGCCGGGAGACCTGACGGTCGGCAATCGGCCCGGGATCGGCGGCAATCGTCCGGGTTGGAACGGGAATCGGCCTGGCTGGAACGGCAACAGGCCTGGCCTCGACCGGCCCGGTATCGGCGACGGCAACAACTTCTGGAACAGCGGCAACTGGAACGGCAACACGTTCAACAACTTCAACAACAACGTCAACGTCGGCGGCAACTGGGGATACCCGGGCTGGGGCGGCGGTTGGGCCAACAACTGGAACTACGGCCACGTCAATCCGCACTACGGCGGCTGGTACAACAGCTGTTGGACCGGCAACTGGTGGGGTGGCAATGGCGGCTGGTGGGCGCCGTTCGCATTCGGCGCCGCCACCTGGGGCGTGCTGTCCACGGCCAGCAGCTGGGGCATCGGCTACGGCAACGCCTATGTGAATCCCTACTATGCCAACGTGCCGGCGGCGGTCGTGGCCGCCTCGCCGTACGACTACTCCCAGCCGATCGTGGTCGAGAGTTACACACCCGCCGCGACCGGAGTCGCGGGGCAGCCGGCCGCGGCGCCGGCGGCCAACGACGAGGGCAACGCTCTGGTGGACGACGGCCTCGCCCGGTTCAAGGCGGGCGACTACACCGGCGCCCTGGCGGCCTTCGACAAGGCCGTGAGACGGGCCCCGCGGGACACCGTGGTCCACGAACTTCGGGCCCTGGCCCTGTTCGCGCTGGGCCGCTATCCCGAGGCGGCCGCCGCCCTGAACGTGGTCCTGGCGTCCGCGCCGGGTATGGACTGGACGACCGTCAGCACCATCTACGGTTCCGTCGATGCCTACACGGCGCATCTCCGCGCGCTGGAGGCCGCCTGCCGGGCGAATCCCGGCGATGCGGCGGCCCACTTCGTGCTCGCTTACCAGTACCTCGTCGCGGGACATGGCGACGCGGCCCGCAAGCCGCTGGAGGTGGTGGTGGCGAAGCAACCGACGGACGAGGTGGCCAAGCGGCTCCTCGCCGCCCTTCAGCCGGCGGCCGAGGCGGAGCCGAAACCGGCCGATCCCCCCGTTGCCCCACCGGCCGAGGCCGGCCCCCAGACCGACCTCGTGGGCACGTGGAAGGCGGCCTCCGGCAAGGACACGATCGTGCTCTCCATCACGGCCGACTCCACGTTCACGTGGAAGGCCACGCCGGACGGCAAGCCGGCGCTGGAGCTGTCGGGCACCGTCCAGACCGACGTGGACGCCCTCGCCCTGGTGAGCGAGAAGGCGGGGACCATGGCGGGCAGAGTCGTCTCCAAGGGCGCCGATGCGTTCGAGTTTTCGCTGCCCGGGGCCCCCCCCGACGCCAAGCCGCTGCTCTTCGAACGGCAAAAGCAGCCTTGATCCCGGGGCGGGGCGGGGCTGGTGGCGGGCTGCCGGGGTGCAGGGTAGGCTGACGCGATTGCCGGGGCGGTGTGGCCCGGCTCGACGGCCGAACCAGAGGGCGTGATGGAACAGTTCCGCAGAATCCTGACCGGCAAGAAGGGGAACGTGCACATCGTCTCCTTCAAGGACAAGAAGATCCTCGACGACACCGTTCTCGACGAGATTCGGACCGACGTCACGAACCTGCTCGCCAAGGCCTCGGGGCCGGACGTGCTGCTCGATTTCGGCAACGTCGAGTTCATGTCGAGCGCCATGCTCGGCCTTCTCGGCCAGCTGCATCGCAAGGTGTCCGCGGCCCAGGGCCGGCTGAAGATGTGCTCCATCCGGCCGGAAATCTTCCAGGTCTTCAAGCTCACGAATCTCGACAAGCTGTTCAGCATCCACAAGGATGCCGAGGCCGCACTGGCGACGTTCACCTGAGGGACGCCGGCGCGTGGACCAGACCCATGCCGCCACGACCGCCGCACCGCCCACCCGCGGCGTGAGCGTGGTCATCGCCGAGGACAGCCGGATCCAGGCCCGGATGCTCCAGCGGCGGCTGGAGGCGGCCGGACACGAGGTCCGCTGGGGGGAGAACGGGGCCGACGCTCTGGCCCTCGTCCGGGAGCGGCGTCCCGACATCATCGTCTCCGACATCGAGATGCCGGTGATGACGGGCTACGAGTTCTGCAAGGCGGTGAAGACCGATCCCGGCCTGCGGACCGTCCCCTTCATCCTCCTGTCCACGCTCTCCGACCCGATCGACATCATCCGCGGCCTCGACGCCGGGGCCGACAACTACGTCACCAAGCCCTACGAGCCCGACTATCTCCTCGGCCGCATGGAGTCGCTGCTGGCGACGCCCCTGGCCGGCGCGGAGCAGGAGGCCGAGGGAACGCTCGACGTCTCGCTTGCCGGGCAGACGTTCCGCGTCAAGGCGGGCCGGCAGCAGGTGCTCAACCTGCTCGTCTCCACGTTCGAGAACGCGGTGGCCAAGAACCAGGAACTCGTCGTCGCCAACCAGGAACTGTCGGTCGCCCGCGACAGCCTGCAGAAGTCGAACGAGGAGCTGACCACGCTCAACGACGAGATCTCGCGGAACAACGCCCGCATGGTCCGCGACCTGAAGGCGGCGGCCAAGGTGCAGCGGTCGCTGCTGCCCGCCGCCGACGTGGCGATTCCCCCGGCCGCCGTCGCCTGGCGGTACGTGCCCTGCGAGGGCCTGGCGGGTGATTTCCTCAACGTCTTCCCACTCGACGCCGAGCATGCCGGCCTGTTCGTCGTGGACGTGAGCGGCCACGGCGTCCCGTCGTCGCTGATGGCGGTCTCCGTCGGCCGGTTCCTGACGCCGAAAGTGTCCGATTCCTCGCTGCTCGTCCGGCAGGGGCCGGACGGCCGGATCGTCGTCACGCCCCCGGCCGACGTGGCGACGCAGCTCAACCATCTGTTCCAGGCGGACGAGTTCTCCGGCCTGTACTTCACGCTCCTGTACGGCGTGCTCCACCTGCCGACGGGCCGACTCGACTACGTCTGCGGCGGTCATCCCGCGCTGCTGCGTCTGCCGGCCGGTGGCGGGGAGCCGGAGTTCCACGGCGCCGACGGCTTTCCGATCGCCTTCGTGCCGGACGTCGAGTATCGCCAGCAGGCGCTGCAGCTCGCCCCGGGGGATCGGATTTACCTCTATTCCGACGGCGTCCCGGAGGCGATGGACGGCCGCCAGGAGCCCTACGGCGAGCAGGCGCTGGCCGACTGCATCCGGGGTTCGCGCGGCAAGCCGCTCGACGCCGCGGTCGCCGGCCTGCTGGCGGAGGTCGAGGCCTGGTGCCGTCCCGCGGGCCCGCTCGACGACATCTCGATCCTCGGCCTCGAGTGGCGCGGCTGAGGGCGGCTCTCGCGGCGTCCTGCCTGCGGGAGCGGCCCGCCGCGCGTTCTCTAGCGGAGTTTCGTGCCGGCGCCAGAGGCCTCGGACCGGACCGCCATCTCGGCGTAGTTTCGCGACCGCTCCTCGTCCCCTTCCTCGGCGTACATCGTGGACAGGTTCCCGTAGGCGACCGCCAGCGACCGCTCCTCGAGCTGCCGCCGGTCCACCGCGGCGACCATCAGCTCCACGCCCCGCTGGCTCAGCGCCAGGGCGTCCTCGCGGCGATCGGCCTGCCAGTAGGAGATCGCCATGCTCACGTAGCACTCTCCCTGCCGGCCCGTCTCGCCGTCCCGGTCGAACACCGCGTTGCCCTCCCAGAGCGGGACCGCCCGGTCGAACCAGGTCACCGCGGTGGCGTGATCACCGCGCTGCAGGCTGTGCATGATGCCGATGCGGAACATCAGCTCGCCGACCTGCTTGCGCTCCGCCGCCGTCAGCTCCCGCTGCTCGCCGCCGCGTTCCAGGTAGGCGGCCGTGAGCGTGGCGTTGTCGAGCGCGTCGGTCGTGTCGCCGCGGTTCTGGGCAGCGGTCAGGGCGTCGGCCAGACCCTGCCCGACCTCCCAGTCGAGCTGCCGGCGCCGCCACGGATCGCCGACGGAATCCCCCATCCGGTCGCGGAGTTCGAGCAGCCGCTTCACCCACGGCAGCGGCTCGATCGACTCCGTCGAGCCCGCCGCGGTGGCCAGGGCGCCGCGGCAGAGCTGCAGTTCCAGCACCTGCCGTTCCGCCTCGGGCCCCTTGAAATCCTTGACGAGCGCCTCGGCGCGGGCGATCCACTTGGGGAGCACCCGGCTCTTCTGCTGCCAGGTGCCCTTGGCGATCGCGGTGGCGGTGCCGAGGTGGGCATCGAGGATCACCTCGCGGGCGGCCGACTGCACCGTCGGCGAACGCTTCACGACCAGCGGTCCGGCGATGCGGATCGCCTCCGCGAAGTGGGTCACCGCCGCCTGGTGGCTGGGCTTCGAGCCCGCCAGGGCCACCTTGCCGAGCAGCCGCTCCGCCTGGGCGGCCACGAGCGGCGTGACGTTCTCGCGTCCCTTCACCCCCTCGAGGACCGTGCGGGCCTCGTCCGGACGGTCGAGGGCCAGCAGCACGGCGGCCCGCTTGAGCTGGGTCCAGGCGTCGGCGGGATCGAGATTGACGGCGGTCTCGGCGAGTTCGAGGGCCCGGTCCCACTGCCCCTGCTCGGTCGCCATGCCGAGCAGCAGCCGGTGGGCCCGGACGTGCCGGGGGTCGAGCTTGATCGCGTATTCGAGGTCGGCGACCGCGTAGGCGGAGCAGGTGTCGATGTCCCCCTCCGCACGGAGCACGAACGATTCGGGGTCGAGCGGCTCGATGAGGATCGCGCTCGCCACCCGCGTGCCCGGCTTGACGCTGAGGATCACGCCGCGCTCCGGGTAGACCTCGCCGATCGACACGCCCTGCTCGTCGTGAATCGACACGGTGCGCAGGTCGGCGATCTCCAACTGCTTGGCGAGCTCGTCGACCGCGACCGGTTCGCCGAGCTTGATGCGGATCGACCCGACCAGGTCGCCCTCGAAGGTGACCTCGACCCGCTCGAAGGGCTCGACCTTCCAGGCGAGTCCGGTCGATCCGTCGCCGCGGTCGAAGGCCTCGCCGGCGCCCCACGACGCCTCGAGCTTCGTGCGGTCGGTCTTGCCGGGGAGCGCGCCGCGGAAACTGGCGGGATCGACCGCCAGCACTGGCATCTCGTCGGGCGTGGCCGCCACGGGCGCGCGGACGGTGACGTCGGTGGCCGGCTGCCGTTCCGGGGCAGCCGGCCGCGCGGCCGGCGGTTCAACGGCGGCCGGACCGGCCGTGGTCGGCTTGGGCACCGCGGCGAGCCGCTCGGTCAGCCAGCGCTGCACGGGGCCCGCCTGCTTGGTGGCGGCCGTGCCGGCGGCCGGCTGGGCGGGCCGCTGAGCGGTGGCCGGGTTGGCGGCCGCCACGGGCACGAGTTCGGTTCGATCGTCGGGAGTGCCGGCCGCCTGCACGAGCGGCGCCGGACCGGCCTTGTGCGCGCCGCCATCCGTCCCCGGGTTGGCGTCGCCGTAGGACTCGACCCACGTCGGCAGCCGCATCAACGTCCGCGGGGACGTGCGCTGCGGCTCGGCCCCGGATGCAGCCGGGGTGAGGCAGAGCATCGGCATCAGAAGCCGCACGACGAAGAAGGCCTGGGTACGCGGCGCGAGCACGGGAGTTTCTCCTGCGACGAGAGCCTGTCGATCATCCGGCGCGGGATCGGGCCCGCGAGGTTGCGGGGACCGTAGGCTTCCGGGCCATCCCGGTCCAGACCAACCTGCGGTGTCGGCGGCGTCGCCTGAGACGGCCGTTTCGGCCCAGCTTCGCGGAAAGGGGCGGAGACTGGGTAAGATCGGGTCGTTCGACCGGCTTCGATTCCCCTCATCCTCCCGCCCGACCCCCATGCAGCGGCCGCCCCCCCGGCACGTCGTCGTCATCGGAGCCGGAATGGCCGGCCTCGCCGCCGCGGAGGCGGCCAGCGGCGACATGGCCGCTGGGGCCGCGGTGCAGGTGACCGTCGTGGAGGCATCGGGCCGGCCAGGTGGAGTCATCGGCACGGTGCGGCGCGACGGCTGGCTCGTCGAGCGGTCGGCCGACACGTTCCTCGCGGCCCGTCCCGAGGCGATCGGCCTGGCACGGCGCTGCGGACTCGAGGCCGAACTCGTCGGTGTAACGCCCGAGGTCCGCCGGGCGCTGGTCTGGAGCCACGGCCGGCCGCTGCCGGTGCCCGCAGGATTCCGGCTGCTCGCGCCGTCTCGGATCGGCAGCATGCTCGCCACACCGCTGTTGTCTCCGTGGGGCCGGCTCCGCGTGCTCCTCGAACGCTGGCTGCCGCCCCGGCGGCCGCAGGGGCAGGACGACGACGAGTCACTGGAGCGGTTCGTCGTCCGCCGGCTCGGACGCGAGGCCTTCGAACGCCTCGTCCAGCCGTTGGCCGCCGGGATCTGGACGGCCGATCCGGCCCGGCTGAGCATGGCGGCGGCCTGCCCCGAGTTTCTGGCGATGGAGCGGGAGAGCGGCTCGTTGTGGCGCGGCGAACGCATGCGCCAGCGGACGACCCCCCGCGGGAACGACGTCGCCGGCGCCCGTTACGGCCAGTTCCTCACGCTCGCCGGCGGTATGGAGACGTTCCCCGCACGGCTCGCCGAGCTGCTCCGCGACCGCGGCGTGCGGTTCGTCCATGGTTCTGCCGGCGCCGTGTCGCGGTCCGCCGCCGGCGGCTGGCTGGTGCCCGTCGGCCTGCCGTCCGCGGGCGAGCCGCTCGAACTGGCCGCCGATGCCGTCGTGATCGCGACCCCCGCACCGGTCGCGGCCCGGCTGCTGTCGGGCGTCGATGCCGCGCTGGCGCGGGAACTCGCCGCGATCGAGTACGCGGGATCGGCGGTCGTGTCGCTGGGGTTCCGCCGGGGCGACGTCGGCCATCCGCTCGACGCCGCGGGCATGGTCGTGCCGCGGTGCGCGGGGCGGCGAATCCTCGCGGCGAGTTTTTCCAGCGCGAAGTTTCCGGATCGGGCCCCTGCCGGGTGCGTGCTGCTGCGGGTGTTCATCGGCGGCGCCCTCGATCCCGAGGCCGTGCTGCTCGACGACGCGGCACTGGTGGAGCGGGCCCGCGCGGAACTGGCGGCGCTCCTTGGCGTCCGCGGTGCCCCGCTCCTCGAGCAGGTCGATCGCTGGCAGGGAGCGATGCCGCAGTACCACGTCGGCCACCTCGAACGCGTCGCGGCGATCGAAGCGGCGACCGGCCGGCTGGACGGCCTGGCCCTCGCCGGGGCCGCCTACCGTGGTGTCGGCATCCCCCAGGTGATCGCCTCGGGCCGCATGGCCGCCGAGCGCGTCATGCGGGCCGTCCACCGCTGAAGACGAGGGCCCGATCCGACGGCTTACTTCTTCTTCGCGCCGGCACCGGCGGCCGGCTTGGCGGCGGCCCCCTCGGCAGCCTCGTCCTTGGCCTTCTTTTTCTTCTTCATGGCCATCTTCTGCACCCGGACCTTCGGCAGGCCGATCGGGCTGCGGCCCTCGGTCCAGCGCTCCTGCTCCTGCATCTTGGAGATTCGCTCGGCGCGGGTCAGCACACCCCGGGCACTCGAGGCCCCCTTCCGCACCCGCAGGCTCTTGTCCATCGTCATCGTAGGCTGCCCTCCTCGTCGCTCCGCTGCCGCGGCGCCGAACGTCCGGTCCGCATCCGCAGGTCGGAAATCGTAAAACCAACCGGGTCGCGGTTCAAGGGCGACGCCGGCGGCGGCCCAAAAAGTCAGGCCGGAGCGGGGGCGATCTCGACCGCGGAAATCATCCGCAGGAAGTGCTCCATGGTCGGAGGCCGCCGATCCGGCTCGGCGGCCAGGCAGAGCATGATCGCGGTCGCGAGCTGCTCCGGCATCTCCGGCCAGCGGTCGCGGATGTCGGCCGGAGGCTGGTCGTGCATCAGCGCCACCTTGCCCGTGCTTCCGCGCGGCCAGGGGGAGGAGAGCGTGCAGATTTCGTAGGCCGTGACGCCGAACGAAAAGATGTCGAGCCGCTTGTCGGCCTGTCGCCGGCGCACGACCTCGGGCGCCATGTAGTTCGGCGTGCCGACCCGGTTGCCCGGCTGGAGGAACGCCGGCGTGTCGGGCACCGTCAGGCCGAAGTCGAAGAGCACCAGCCGGCCGTCGGGCCGGAGCATGAAATTCCGCGGGCAGATGTCGCGATGCACGAAGCCGGCCGCATGCACGGCCGCGATCGCCGTGGCCGCCTGGCGGACGAGGTCGAGCCGCTGGGCCGGCGGCATCGGCCGGCGGGCCGCGATCAGCGCGTGCAGCAGGAAGCCGTCGATGAACTCCGTGACCACGAACGGCTCGTCGGCCGTGGATAGGCCCCATTCGAGCGTCTGCACGACGTTCGGGGCGACGATCTTCGCGCCGATCTCCCCCTCACCGGGCTTGCCCAGGCCCTTGTACCGCGACTCCACCGGGTCTTGCTTGGCGCGATCGACGACCTTGAGACCGAGGATCCGCCCGCTCGCCAGTTCGCGGACCTTGTAGAAGGCCGACATCGTCCCCGACTGGCTCTCCTTGAGCCGCTCGAACCGCCTCCAGAGATCGACGCGTCGCGGCCGATCGAACCATCCCGACAGCCAGCTCATCGTTGTGTTCCCGGCCCGCGGTGGCTTCAGCGGCCGCTCTTCAGCGCGGCCAGTTCGGCATGGGCCGCGGCGAGTTCCTTCTCCAGCCGCGGCACCTCCGCGGGGTCATCGGGCTGCTTCTTGGCTCCCGCCAGCAGCTGCTGGAGCTTGGCGATCTTCTGCTGCAGCACTTCGAGCCGCTTCTTGTCTTTCTTGTCCATCGGAACGCTCCCTGGAGTGGTCGTGCACGGTTCGGGTTGCCGCCGGGCGATCGAGCGACACGCCGCCGTCGGGCGGCTGGTTCGGGCCGGTGTGCAGCTGCCGCATCCAGCCCGACAGGAGGACGACGGCCAGCATCAGGCCGAGCGTGACGGAGAGCCACTTCGCCCGGTCGTTGCGGACCCACTGCGTGCTCTCGCCCCGGCCCACGAGGGCACTGGCGAAGTAGAACGCCACCATCGCGAGGAGGAACTTGGCGCCGAACAGGGCATGGTAGGAGGTCTGGCGCATCCAGAAGCCTCCCGCCCACTGCTCCTCCCGCACCCGGCCGTTGAAGATCAGGAAGTTCGCCAGGCCGCTGGCCAGCAGCACGGTGATCGCCCCGATGACCCACGGCAGCCAGCGCCGCCTGATCGCGTCGTGAATCCGATCCCGGGTCGCGGCATCGAGGCCGCCGAGGACGGGCAGGAGACCGAAGCGGACGAACACCAGCGCGCCCATGGCGATGATCGCGGCCAGCACGTGGGACCAGCGGAGCAGAAGCGTGACGGGATCCATCGGTGGCACCCAGCGGGGTTTCGGAACCTGGCGACCCCCAGATCGTAGCCGATTTTCCCCGCTCCCCAAGCGGCCCGCCGGGACGGCCACCGCGGGGCGGTCCCGGCGGCATTTGTCGGGGACGGGCGGGCGGCCATAGAGTGGACCTCATGGACGACGACCTCGACGAACCGCAGCTCCCGGGCGGCAGCCCGCACGACCGCTGGATGCGGCTGGCGCTCGACGAGGCGCGGCAGGCCGTGGAGCAGGACGAGGTGCCGGTGGGGGCCGTCGTCGTCGCCGCGGGGCGCATCGTGGCCAGCGCCCACAACCAGCGGGAGCAGCTCGCCGACCCCACGGCCCACGCCGAGATGATCGCGATCACGCAGGCCGCCGCGGCCCTCGGCTCCTGGCGGCTGGAGGGCTGCACGCTGTACGTCACGCTCGAGCCCTGCCCGATGTGCGCGGGGGCGATCGTCCAGGCCCGGGTGCCGCGGGTGGTGTGGGGCGCGCCCGACCCCAAGGCGGGGGCCGTGGAGTCGCTCTATCGGCTGTTCGACGACACCCGGCTCAACCACCGCGTGGAGCACATCGGCCGCGTGCTCGCCCCCGAGTGCGGCCGGATCCTCAGCGATTTTTTTCGCGCCAAGCGCCGGCCCGGCTGAAGGGACGCCGAAGGGATTTTTCCCCCGGAAACTCAGCGTCGGTCGATGGGCACGAACTCGCGCAGCGTCTCGCCGCTGTAGATCTGCCGCGGGCGGCAGATCTTTTTGGTCGGGGAGTGGTGCATCTCGATCCAGTGGGCGATCCAGCCGGGGAGCCGGCCCATCGCGAACAGCACCGTGAACATCTGCACGGGGATGCCCATCGCCCGGTAGATCACGCCCGAGTAGAAGTCGACGTTCGGGTAGAGTTTGCGCTCGATGAAGTACTCGTCGGCCAGGGCCACGGCCTCCAGTTCCTGGGCGATGTCGAAGATTGGGTCGTGGCGGGCGATCTTCGCCAGCAGCTTGTCGCAGGTCGCCTTGATCAGCTTGGCCCGGGGGTCGTAATTCTTGTAGACCCGGTGGCCGAAGCCCATCAGCCGGAAGCCGGAATCCTTCTTCTTGGCAAGGTCGACGTACTTCTTCACGTTGCCGCCGTCGGCCACGATCCGCTCCAGCATCTCCACGCAGGCCTGGTTGGCGCCGCCGTGGAGCGGGCCCCAGAGGGCGGAGATGCCCGCGGAGATGCTGGCGAACAAATTGGCGTCGCTCGAGCCCACCATGCGGACCGTGGAGGTGGAGCAGTTCTGCTCGTGGTCGGCGTGCACGATCAGGAGCATGTCGAGGGCGTCGGAGAAATCGGGGTCGATCCGGTAGTCCTCGCACGGCACCGCGAACATCATCTGGAGGAAGTTCTCGCAGTAGTCGAGGTCATTCCGCGGGTACATCAGCGGCTGGCCGCACGACTTCTTGTGGCTGTAGGCGGCGATCGTCGGCAGCTTGGCCAGCAGCCGGTGCACGCTCACCTCCACCTGCCGCGGGTCGCGGACGTCGAGCGAGTCCTGGTAGAAGGTCGACAGCGCGCCGACCACGCTGCCCACGATCGCCATCGGATGGGCGTCGCGCGGGAAGCCGCTGTAGAAGTTCCGCATGTCCTCGTGGATCATGGTGTGCAGCGAGAGCGACGAGCGGAAGGCGTCGAGTTCGGCCACGGTCGGCAGGTGGCCGTAGATCAGCAGGTAGGCGACCTCGACGAAGTCGCACCGCTCGGCGAGGACCTCGATCGGGTAGCCGCGGTAGCGGAGGATTCCCTTCTCGCCGTCGAGGAACGTGATCGCGCTGGCCGTCGAGCCGGTGTTGACGAAGCCCTCGTCGAGGGTGATGCAGCCGGTCTGGGAGCGGAGTTTGCCGATGTCGAGCGCCCGCTCCCCCTCGGTGCCGACGACGAGCGGCAGTTCCACACCCTTGCCATCGATCTCGAGGCGGGCGATGCCGTCCGCCCGGGTGCCCGGCCAGGGGGGCGCTGCGGCGGAGGAGGCGGACTTGGCGGGCGCCGTGGGGGCGGTCATGGCTGGTCTCCGGCTGCGGTGACGCGGCAGGCAAGCGGGCAGGTGAAATCCCGCGGAATCGGCCGTGGATTCCGCGCCGCCTCGGCGCGGCAGTCTACCGGCAGGGAAGGGCTTCGGCAATCGTCCCGTGTCCGCGTGCAGCGGGCACTGCCGGCTCAGCGTCGCGGACCGGCCGGTCGGGCATTCGCGTCGCCGTCGGCGGCCGGTTCGTCGTCGAAGATCGTCCACACCGGCGTTCGCTCACGGAGCTTCGTCAGGTACTCGTCGGACGCCTTCTTGCGCCGCTCCTCGAGGAGCGCCTGCCGGATCGACACCTGGGCCTCGAGGAACGGCGTCTGCCCCGCCTCGATCCGCTCCAGGACGCGAACGATGTGCAGCGACTGGCGGTCGGGCATGTTCAGCGAGGTCTCGTCCTCGATGATCGCGCTCAGCTGGCCGACGGGCAGCGAGAACACGGCCTCGTCGAGCCGCTTCGAGGCCAGGCTCCCCTGGCTGGTCCAGTCGAAGATGCCGCCGTCGCGGGCCGTCGGGCCGTCCGATTTCTCCCGGGCCACATCGGCGAACGGCCGTTGGGCGAGGACCTCGTTGCCCATCGTGGCAAGCATGTCCCAGGCCTGCTTTCGTGTCCGGCCGGGACGGATCTTCACCGTCAACGCCTCGAACCGCACCTTGGCGGGAAACTTGTAGTCGTCGATGTGGTTCTCGTAGTAGGCGATCGTGTCGGCGTGCGGGATCTCCTCGCTGACCTTCGTGTTCTTCCGCAGCCATTCCTGGGCCAGGCCCTGCTCGAAGAACGTCTTCCGGGAACGTTCGAGCGACTGCCCCTTGGCCCGGAGGTGCTGCTCGAATTCGCCCACCGTGGCGACGCCGGCCTCGGCCATGAGCCGCGGCAGCATCTGCTCGTCGAACGCCTTGTCGACGTTCTTGCGGATCTCCGGCAGCTTGTCCTTGGGGAGTTCGCGGAGCGCATCGACGTAGACCATCATCGTGTCGAGGTACGGCCCGCCGGTCACCATCTGGCGGCAGATCGCCAGCCGGAGTTCCGGTGCCTTGTCGGCGGGCATGCCCTTCGACTGCTGTTCGGCGATGAAGTCGAGGGCCTTGGGCGTGAGCAGGTCGGCGACGAGTACCACCTCGGGACCGACGCGGGCCACGACGGTGGCGAGATCGAGGACCTGCTCCGTGGCGGATCCTCGCGGCGTCGGGGAGGTGACGGGCTGCTCGTTCGTGGCGGCCACGACGTGGGACCCGTCGTCGGCCCGCCCTGCCGCCCGGTCGGCGACGGCCCGGTCGATCTCGGCCGCGATCGTCCGCTGCACCGCCGTCAGCGATTCCACCGGTTCGAGGGGCGCCCCGGGGTTCTCGCGGATGCTGGAGAGCACGTTCTTGTTGCCCTTCGTGTCTGACCGTGGCCCCGCCGTCGGCCAGGCCTCGGGCCGCGACACGGCCTGCGGAATGGTGGGCCGGAGGCCGGGGCCGATCGCGTTGCGTCCGGTCGCGGCGCCGGTGGGGAGGGGGGCCGTGGGGTCGAGCGGCGGCGGCTGGCCGGCCGCGGGCGTCGTCATGGCGAGCAGGAGCATGGTGGCGGCCAGGGTGATGGGCCGCCAGGAAGCGCGGAGCGAAAGGCAGGTCACGGGTGTCATCGCGGGGCCCTGAGCCGAGGGGGCGGGACTATAGGGGGGCCTGGCCGCGGCTCGCAAGCCCGGCAACGATCGGCGAAACCGGCCCCAAACCGCTTGTTCCGAACCCAAAAGTCCCAAGAAGGACAGGCATTGGTTGGCGGCCGTCTGGCGTGGTGGCCCGGCTGCTGGGCGGCATGAGTTCGCTCGCTGACACGCTCGCGATCCTCACGCCGACCCCGCAGCCTCGTCAGAACGCGGGCAGGGAGCGATCAGAGTCCCCACAGAAGCCCGAAAAGGACAGGCATTGGTTGGTGGCCGTCTGTCGTGGTGGCCCGGCTGCTGGGCGGCATGAGTTCGCTCGCTGACACGCTCGCGATCCTCACGCCGACCCCGCAGCCTCGTCAGAACGCAGGCAAGGAACGCTCAGGGCCCAAAAACCCAAAAAGTAAAAAGGACAGGCGCGGCTGCGGGGCTGCGGGAGCTGGCCGGGCCCGCTTCAGCGGGAACGCACACGCTGCGTCTTCGGCGCCGCCGCCCGAATCAGCAGCGATCCCAGCAGATCCACCAGGGCGTCGGGATCGGCGAGGATCTTCGCGTCGAGGGGGATGACCGCCGTCTTCTCGTCCACGGTGCGCAGCGGCCGGCCCCGGGCCGCCGCCCGCTCGGCCAGTCGCTCCATCCCGGCGCGATCGTGATGGCCAAACAGGATCATGCCCGGGTGGCGCACGATCGAATCGATGCCGATCGCCGCCGCCGCGACCCGCAGTCCGGTGAACGCCAGCAGCCGGCGGACCTCGGCCGGCGGCGGGCCGAACCGGTCGCCGAGCTCGGCGGCGATGTCGTCCACGTGCTGCACGGTCGATGCCCGGGACAGCCGCCGGTAGACGTCGATCTTGGCGCGAAAGTCGGGCACGTAGTCGCGCGGCAGCCAGGCCTCCCCCGGCAGGTCCACGTGCACCGGCGGCGGCTCCGCCGGAGGCAGCGCCTTGAGGCCGCGGACCGCCTGCTCCAGCAGCCGGCAGTAGAGTTCGTAGCCCACCGTGGCGATGTGGCCGCTCTGCTGCGTGCCGAGCAGGTTGCCGGCACCGCGGATCTCCAGGTCGCGCATCGCCAGCGAGAACCCGGCGCCCATGCTGGAAAACTCCTGGATCGCCCGGAGCCGCTTGGCCGCGGTGCTCGTCAGCCGTGCCGCCTCGTCCACCAGCAGGTAACACCAGGCCCGATGGTGCGACCGGCCGACGCGGCCGCGGAGCTGGTGCAGGTCGGCGAGCCCGTAGGTGTCGGCCTCGTCGATGAAGATCGTGTTCGCCCGCGGGATGTCGAGGCCGCTCTCGATGATCGTCGTGGCGAGGAGGATGTCGGTCTCGCCGCGGACGAAGGCGAGCATCGCCGCCTCCAGCTCCGCCTCCCCGAGCCGGCCGTGGACGATGCCGATCGTCGCCTCCGGCACGATCGCCGACAGCCGTTGGGCCACCTTGTGGATGTCGTGGATCCGGTTGTGGACGAAGAACACCTGGCCGTCACGGGCCAGCTCGCGCTCGATCGCCGCCCGGATCAGGCTCGTGTCCCAGCGGGCGGCGCGGGTCTCGACCGCGAGCCGTGTGGCCGGCGGCGTGGTCAGGTTGGAGATGTCGCGGATGCCGAGCATCGCCATGTGCAGCGTCCGCGGAATCGGCGTCGCCGTCATCGTGAGCACGTCCACGCTCGCCCGCAGGGCCTTGAGCCGCTCCTTGACGTCCACGCCGAACCGCTGCTCCTCATCCACGATCACGAGGCCGAGGTTGGCGAAGTGGATGTCGGCCTGCGCGAGCCGGTGGGTGCCGATCACGATGTCCACCGACTTGCGGGCCAGGCCCTCCAGTGTCTCGCGCTCCTCCGCCGCCGACGACAGCCGGGACAGGCAGCGGATGGTGAAGGGAAACTCGGCGAACCGGGCGGCGAACGTCCGCCGGTGCTGCTCGGCGAGCACCGTCGTCGGCACGAGCACCGCCACCTGGGCCCCGGCCTCCGCCGCCTTGAAGGCGGCCCGCATGGCGAGCTCGGTCTTGCCGAAGCCGACGTCGCCGCACAGCAGCCGGTCCATCGGCCGCGGCCGCTGCAAGTCGGCCCGGATCGCCTCCATCGCCGTCAACTGGTCGGGGGTCTCCGTGAACGGAAACGCCTCCTCGAACTGCCGCTGCCAGGGGGTGTCGGCGGGGAAGGCGATGCCGGGCCGGCTCTCGCGGGTGGCCTGGAGCCGGATCATGTCGGCGGCCATGTCGGCCACCGCCCGCTGCACGGCCTGCTTCTGCTTCTCCCAGAGCGTGCCGCCGATCTTGGCGAGCTTGGGCGCAAGCTTGCCGCCGCCGACGTACTTCTGCACCAGCTCGATGCACGAGGCGGGGACGTAGATCCGCGTGCTCTCGGCGAACTCGATCTCCAGGAACTCCTCCGTGCGGCCATGCTTCTCCAGCAGCGCCAGGCCCCGGTAGCGGCCGATGCCGTGGGCGACATGGACGACGTAGTCTCCCTCGTGAAGGTCGAGGAACGTGTCGATCGCCCGCGACAGCCGCTGCCGCACCGGCCGGGCGACACTGTCGTCGCGATTGAAGAGCTCCGCGCTCGACACGATCACGATCTTTTCCGGCACCAGCCGGAATCCCCCCGAGAGCCGGCCGCGGGCGAAGGCCAGCCGCCCCGAACGGGCCGGGGCCGACGCGGCGAGCAGCTCGCGCAGCCTGTTCTCCTCGGCGTCCGACGGGCAGACGACCCACACCTCCTGCTCGCGGCCCACGGTCTCCAGTTCCTCCTGCACGCGGTCGAGGACGCCGGTGAACCGCTCCACGCTCTCGATCGAGAGCGTGGCGGTGGCCTCCATGCTCGTGGGGGCGATCGCCGAGAGCGTCACCGACGGAAGCCGGTAGAGGCGGGCGAAGACCTCCTCGGGTTCGAGCATCACCGGGCCGCCCCCCGGCAGCCGCACGTCGCCGAGCCGCTGCTGCATCCGCTTCGCCTCGGCGGCGAGTTCGCCCGGCTCGACGAGGGCGACCCGCGCGCCGGCGGGGAGCAGGTCGGCGAACGGCGTCCGCCGCCCTTCGATGCCGGCGGCGAGCGCGGTCACGTCGATCGCTTCGACCGCCGCGACGCTCCGCTGCGACACGAGGTCGAACGTCCGCAGGCCCTCGATCTCGTCGATGCCCAACTCCAGCCGCACGGGCCGGTCCCAGTCGGCCGCGAACAGGTCGACGATGCCTCCCCGGCGGGCGAACTGGCCGGGAGCCTCGATGGCATCGACGGCCAGCCAGCCGCGGG
>JBIKKQ010000024.1:0-27927 GCA_044360305.1 Pirellulales bacterium | reverse complement strand
TGCCAAAAACGTTAACTACAGCGTCCTCCGGGTAGTTACGTCCCGGCGTCGCCGCGCATGCGGCCACGGCCGCCAGGAGGTGCGGCCGCCGCCCGGCGAGGGAACCCTTGGCGTTCCCTCCGCCGGGCAGAGGCTGCGGGGGCCATGGATGGCCCCGCAGCCTCTGAAATCAGATCGCGGCAGCGGCGGTCTCGCCCGTGCGGATCCGGACCACCTCGGCCAGATTCGTCACGAAAATCTTGCCGTCTCCCACCTGGCCCGTCCGCGCCGTCGTCATGATCTTGCTGATCACGGCCTGCGCCTCGTCGTCACCCACCACCACCTCGATCTTCACCTTGGGGAGGAAGTCCACCGAGTACTCCGCGCCCCGGTAGGTCTCCGTATGCCCCTTCTGCCGGCCGAAGCCGCGGACTTCGGTCACCGTCATGCCCTTCACGCCGTGGGCGTTGAGCGCGTCCTTCACTTCCTCGAGCTTGAAATGCCGGATGATCGCTTCGATCTTCTTCATGATGGAACTCCTTCGGGGTTGCGTCGCCTCTGGTCCGGTACACGAGCCGCCGACGGATCGTCGACGCCCACCTTTCTCAATGCACGTCCCATGCCGTGCCACCACGCTCGGGAAAACCGCAGTTCTCTCCCACCGGGCGTCGCGCCGGCGTGGCGCCTCCCCAGACAGAACCCGACGACGATGCCGGGAAATCCGCCTGCCCGGCCGCGGGAGGCCGCTCGGGCCGCTGTCGCGCCGGCGCGACGCCGGAACCGGGAATGTGGCGCACCGCGGGGCCGATCGCGCAGCCCGTACCCGCACTGCGTAAACCCGCGGCAGGGCGGGAAAAATCGACGGCCAGCGAATCGGCGACTATACTAGTTCGGCGGAGCCTCGACGACCTTCCCGTGAAGACCGCGTTCCCCCCATGCAGACCAGGGCCGGGCATCCACTGCGACCCATCCACGCGCGGCTCGTGGCAGTCGCGCTCGCTGCCATCGGTTCGGCTGCCCGCGGCGCCGCGCCGGAACCGCTGCCGATCGACAAGGGGGCGGTGGCCGCTTTCCAGGCCCGCTGCCTGACCTGCCACTCGTCGGCCAAGAAGGAGGGGGACCTCGATCTCGAGCAGCCGCTCGCGAGCCCCGCCGCCGCGGTCGCGGCGGACGCCGATGTCTGGGAACGGGTGCTGGAAAACATCGAGAACGGGGAGATGCCGCCGAAGAAGGCCCCGCCCCTGTCGGCCGACGAGAAGCGGGCCGTCGAAGCCTGGGTGACGAAGGCGCTCGACGCGATCGCCGAGCGGACGGCCGGCGACCCGGGCCCGGTCTCGCTGCGCCGGCTCTCGAACATGGAGTACACCTACACGGTCCGCGATCTCACGGGCATCGATTCGCTCGACCCGGTCCGCGGCCTGCGGGCCCAGCAGCAGGGCTCCACCAACCAGGCGGCAGCCCAGGGCGGGATGTCGGAGTCGCTGCTGGCGAAGTATCTCGACGCGGCGACCGAGGTGGCGAGCCATGCCGTCCTGCTCCCGGACGGCATCCGCTTCGCGGCCTCGGCACAACCTCAGGACTGGATCAACGAGGCGTTGCGGAGCATCCGCGGCATCTACGGCCGCAGCACGGTGAAGGGCAGTGGCAGCACGACCGTCGAGCAGGGCATCACGCTCTCGCTCGGCGACGACGGCAGGCTGGCCCTCGACCGATACCTCGCGGCCCTGCAGGGCGGTTCGGCGACCGGCTTGAGCCCGAAGTACCTCGGGCTCCTCCGCGCGGCCCTCGAAGGGGGCAACCCGTCGCCACTGTTCGATCCGCTGCGGGCGAAGTTCCGCGCCGGCGGGTTGCGGCAGGCGGATGTCGATCCGCTGCGAAACGCCCTCTGGCGTTTCGCGCAGGTCGGTCACATCGGCAAGGTCGGGGGCCCGAAAGCGTGGCAGGAACCGGTCAATCCCCTGGGACACGATGCCGAGGTGCGGCTGCCGCTGAAGCCGGCGCAGGGGGGTGGCGACGTCACGTTCTACCTCGTCGCCGGCGACGCCGGGGACGGCGCGGAGGGGGACGTCGCCCTGTGGGAGAACCCGAGGATCGTGGCCCGGGGCAAACCCGACGTGCCGCTCGGAGATCTGCGGACCTGGGCGCGGCAGCGGGCTGGTTTCGCGCGGGCCGTGGTGCCGTGCCTCGCGGCCGTCCACGAGCATCTCACCTCGAAGCCGAGACGCCCCGCCGCGGAACTCGCCGCCCGGCACGGGATCACCGAGACGCAGCTCCGCCCGTGGCTCGCGCTCTTCCCGGACGAGGGGGCGGCAACGCCGGAGCCGGGCATCAAGGCCGAGCAGGTGCTGCGGCCCCTTGTCGAACGCAAGGCCGACGGCTTTCCGAACTGGCCCGCGCTGAAGGCCTGGCAGGGCCCGAACGACCTGAGTTTCCTGGTCAACCCGACCGATCAGGATCTCGCCGTGGCCGGCACGTTTCCGGCCCGTTCGCTCATCGTCCACCCGGCACCCACCGTGGCGGCCGTGGTGTCGTGGCGCAGCCCCGTCACGGGCAACGTACGGATCGAGGGGGAGGTGCGCGATCTGGACGTCGGTGGCGGCAACGGGATCAGTTGGGCGGTGCGGGCCTGGAACGGCGGCCGTGCACGCACCCTCGCATCGGGCAGGACACGGCAGGCTGAACCGACGAAATTCGGACCGTTCGCCGACGTGGCGGTCGCCCCGAACGACGTCGTCGCCGTCGAGATCGATCCCGACGGCGGAAATCATTCGCATGACAGCACCCTTGTAAGCCTGCTGATCGCCGACGGCACACGCCGGTGGGACCTGGCCAAGGACGTGGTGCCCGACATCCTCGCCGGCAATCCTCACGCCGACAGCCATGGCAACGCCGCGGTCTGGCATTTCGTCGGTCGGCCGATCCAGCAGGCTGTCGGTGGCAGCCAGCCTGAACGGATTCCCGCGGGCTCGCTGCTGGCGTCGTGGCAGGCGGCGGCCTCGCAGGGGGAGCGGGCCGAACTGGCGGCGCGGATCGCCGCCCTGGTCGAGAAGCCGGCGGCAGTTCCGGCGGACCGGCCCGACGGCAAACTGGCGGCGACCCTGCTGTCGATCGCCGACGCCTTGCCGGCGGGCAGCGGCGGTGGCGGCGGGGCCGGCGGCGAGTACGGGCTCGATCCGGGACTTTTCGGCCGTGCACCCTCGGGCGCCGCGATCGCTCCCACGAGCCTGTGCATGGCGGCGCCGGCGATCGTCGAGGTCCGCGTTCCAGCGTCGCTGTGCGGGAACGACGCCGCGTTCGTTTCCCGCGTGCGGCTCCTCGATCCCGCCGCCGACGGCAGCGTCCAGACCGGCGCGGTCAGCCAACGCCCGGCGGCCGCCGTGGGACTCCTCGACCCGAAGACGTCCTCCGCGTCTCGCGGGGGCTCCTGGAGCGACACCAATATCGCGTCGCGGTTCGAGTTGCCCGTGGTCGTCTCCCCGACCGGCACGAGGCAGAAGCGGTTCGAGGCATGGTTCGACGAGTTTCGGGCGGTGTTTCCCATCGCCCTCTGCTACCCACAGATCGTGCCGACCGACGAGGTCGTCACGCTGATGCTGTACCACCGCGAGGATGAACACCTCCGGCGGCTGATCCTCGACGATTCGCAGCGGGCGGAACTCGACCGGCTGTGGGCCGAACTGATGTTCGTGAGCGAAGCGCCGCTGAAGGAGGTGGACGCCCTCGAACAGCTCATCCAGTTCGCCACGCAGGACGCCAGCCCGAAGGTCTTCGAGCCGTTGCGGGATCCCTACCAGAAGAAGGCCGAGGAGTTTCGGCGGTTGCAATCGGCGGCGGAGCCACGGCACGTGCAGGCAGTCGTCGATCTGGCGGCCCGGGCCTGGCGGCGGCCGCTCGGACAGGCCGACCGGGCTCGGCTCGAGACGCTCTACGGGACGCTGCGGAGCGAGGGACTCGACCATTCCGGCGCCGTCCGGATGCTGATCGCTCGCGTCCTCACGGCGCCCGAGTTTCTCTATCGGGGCGAGCGGCCCGCGCCGGGCGGCGGCGCCGTGCCGGTCACCGACTGGGAACTGGCGACGCGGCTGAGCTACTTTCTCTGGTCCTCGCTGCCGGATGACGAACTCCGCGGCCTGGCGGCGGCCGGCAGGCTCCGCGATCCCGAGGTGCTCTCGGCCCAGGCCCGACGCATGCGCGCGGACCCCAGGGTCCGTCGGCTGGGCGCCGAGTTCGGCTGCGAGTATCTGCACGTGGCCGACGTGGCCACGCTGGAGGAGAAGAGCGAGACGCACTTCCCGACCTTCAAGGCCGTGCGCGGCGCCATGCAGGAGGAGGTGTCGCGGTTCTTCACCGACCTGTTCCAGGCCGACCGCTCGGTGCTGTCGCTGCTCGACGCGGACCACACGTTCGTCAACGGGCCGCTGGCGGCGCACTACGCCCTCCCCGGAGCCGATCCCCGGCAGACCCAGTGGCGGCGGGTGGATGGCATGAAGGCGGCGGGCCGGGGGGGGATCCTCGGCTTCGCGGCGACGCAGGCCCGGCAGGCAGGCGCGTCGCGGACGAGCCCGATTCTCCGCGGCACCTGGGTGTGGGAGGTGGTGCTGGGTCAGAAGTTGCCCAAGCCGCCGCAGGGGGTGCCGCAGCTGCCCGAGGAGGCGCCGACAGGTCTTACGGAGCGGCAGCTGACCGAGCGACATTCCAGCGACGAACGGTGTGCGGCCTGCCACCAGCGGATCGATCCCTTCGGCTTCGCGCTCGAGGGGTTCGACGCGATCGGCCGCGGCCGCCGGCAGGACGCCGCCGGCCTGCCGATCGACACGAAGACCGCGCTCGCCGACGGCACGAGCCTCGCCGGGCTCGACGGCCTGCGCGGCTACTTGTTGGGCAGCCGGCGCGACGAGGTGGTCCGGCAGTTCTGCCGGAAACTGCTCATGTACGCGCTCGGCAGGCCACTGCAGGTCTCCGACAAGCCACTGCTCGACACTCTGGTTCGCGACCTCGGGGCGAACGACCACAAGGTGGGGATCGCCATCGATCGCATCGTCCGCAGTCCGCAGTTCCGCGAGGTGCGGGGCCGGGAGTATGCCGCTTCGGCGTCGAATGCGGCCCGTCCCTGAACCCCAGTCGCTGGACCAGTCCCTCGAACAGTTCCTGAAGGAGTCCGCCATGACGACCGCCGCACGCCTTCCCAGCCGCCGCCGCGTCCTGCACGGGCTCGGTGTCACGATGGCCCTCCCGTGGCTGGAGTCGGTCGCCGTCCGCGGGGCCGCGCCGGCGGCCGCCGGCCGCGCGGGGGATGGGCCTCCGATCCGCCTGGCGGTGATGTTTTCCGGCAATGGCTTCCACGCGAAGGAATGGTGGGCCAAGGGCGAGGGCGCCGCCATGCAGCTCGGACGGGTGCTCGAGCCGCTGGCGGGCTTCCGGGACAAACTGACCATGGTCAACGGCCTGTATCACGAGCAGGCCCGGAAGGGAAACATCCACAGTTCGCAGACCGGCAACATGCTGTCGGGAGCGCCGTTGGCCTCGGGCGGTGAGATCGCGTCGGGAACGAGCTTCGATCAGGTGCTGGCCGCGTCGGTCGGCAGTGCCACGAAGGTGCCGAGCCTCGTGCTCGGCTGCGAGGCGTCGAATCCGTCGGTCCACAAGAACTACTCGATGCTCTACAGCTCGCACATCTCCTGGAGCTCGCCGACGACGCCGACGCCGCTGGAGCTGTTTCCGGCGCTGGCCTTCGACCGGCTGTTCAAGGACGGGGCGGCGGCGGGCACGAAGAGCGTCCTCGACGCCGTGCTGGACGACGCCCGCGACTTCCGCCGCGGCGTCAGCGTCGCCGACCGCCGGACGCTCGACGAGTTTCTGGAGTCGGTGCAGAGCGTGGAATCGCGGATCGCCGGCGCCGGCCGGCGGGGCGAGCTGCAGGGCTGGCGGCCGACGCTGGAGAAGCCGGACCGGGAGCGGCCGGCCGACGGGATCCCGCAGGACATCGCCGAGCACATGCGGCTGATGTGCGACATCGTGGTGCTGGCGTTCCAGACCGACACGACGCGGATCACGACGCTCAAGCTCAACAACGACCACAGCGCCCTGCGGTTCCCCAACCTGCCGAAGCATGGAGGCAAGCCGGGCGAGGGGATCGACTACATGATCCATCACCTGCTCTCGCACACCGACACCGAGGACTACCTCCGGGTCAACCAGTTCCTCATCGGCCAGACGGCCTACATCGCCGGCCGGCTCGACGCCATCCGCGAGGGGGACCGGACGCTGCTCGACAACACGATCCTGCTGCACACGTCGAGCATGCTGCATGGGAACCACGACAACTCCCGGCTGCCGGCGGTGCTCGTCGGCGGCAGCGGCGCGGGCCTGCAGGGCGGCCGGTCGTTGGACTACGGCACGAAGCCTGATCGGCAGATGTGCCGCCTGTTCCTCTCGCTGATGGACCGGATGGGTCACCGGCTCCCCGAGTTCGGCGACGCCAAGAGCCGGCTCGACGAGGTCTGATACGGCTCACACTTGAAACGTGCGCGGTTCGCTGGTCGGGGTTACCCATGCCCCATCGCCGGGCGTTCACGGATGCCCTCGTGGCATCCGCTCACTCAGACCGGCCTGCGCTTCGCCATCCTGGCTGCGCTGGGCCGCTCAAGCCGGCTCTTGGGGCATGGGCAACCCCTTCCTGTCCGCTGGGGCAGCGGTGTCTTTTGGTGCGCGAGAATCAAGTGTGAGCCGCATGACGCCGCGCCACCGGGCCGCTAGCCCTTCTTGCGGAATCCCGCGCCGTCGAGAGCGTGCCCCTTCATCAGCCGGTAGAGCGTGCCCCGGGGGAGCCGGGCCTCGCGGGCCGCGGCCGAGACGTCGCCCGCGTGCCGCGTGAGCAGGTCCGTCAGATACTGCTTCTCGAACCGCGACACGTACTCGGCCCGCTGGGCGAAGAAGCCCTGCCCGCCGGGCTCGGCAGCACTCCCCCGCCCCGCGGCGGCCACGACCTCGTCGGGCAGGTCGTCGAGGCCGGCGACCGGCGACCGCGTCATGGCGATCGCCCGCCGGACGACGTTCTGCAGTTCGCGGACGTTGCCCGGCCAGTGGTAGCCCCTGAGCACCTGGTAGACGTCGGTCGACAGCCCCCCCGCCGCCCGCCCCATCTCCTGCGCGGCCCGGTTGGCAAACGCCTCCGCGAGCAGACCGATGTCGTCCCCCCGGGAGCGCAGCGGGGGAAGGTCGATCCGCACGACGTTGATCCGGTAGAACAGGTCGCGGCGAAACTCCCCGCTTTCGACCATCTGGTCGATGTTCCGCGACGTGGCCGCCACCACCCGCACGTCCACGGCGTTCTCCTGGCGGGCCCCCACGCGGCGGACGCGGCGCTCCTGGAGGACCCGCAGCAGCTTCGCCTGCAGCGGCAGCGGCAATTCCCCGACCTCGTCGAGAAACAGCGTGCCGCCATCGGCGAACTCGACGAGCCCGATCCGCCGGGCGTCGGCCCCGGTGAAGGCGCCGCGCTCGTGGCCGAAGAGCTCGCTCTCGATCAGGGCGTCGGGGATCGCGCCGCAGTCCACCGGCACGAACGGGCCTGCCACCCGGCGGCTGCGTTGGTGGATGGCCCGGGCGACGAGCTCCTTGCCGGTGCCGGTCTCCCCGCTGACGAGCACGTCCACGGAACTGCCCGCGATCCGCTCGATGACGGAATACACGTCGCGCATCGCCGGGCTCTCGCCCAGAAAACCCTCGAACGAGTAAGGCCGCTCGACGGCTCGCCGGAGCACGTCCTCGGCCGCCCGGCGGCGCGAGGCCTTGAGGAGCCTGACGAGCGCGTCCTCGAGGTCGGTCTCGACCCGGGCGATGTCGAGGTAGTCCCCCGCGCCTGCCTGCAGGCAGGCCCGGGCGGTGTCGATCCGCGGCCGGGCGTCGATGATCACGACCGGCAGCTGCGGGTCGGCCTTGTGGAGCGCGGCATGGACGGCGTCGGCCGCCGGCCCGCTCCGGGAGGTGGCGATGCCGAGGTCCCAGGAATCTCGCGACAGCCTCCCGAGCGCGGCGTCGAGCGAGGTCTCGACCCGGACCTCGAGCGGCTGCAGCCGGGCCACGAGGCGGCCGTAGGGGAGCGCATCGGCCCCGGCGGAATCGATGATGAGGATGCGCGGTTGCTGCAAGGGACGCCCCGAACGACACGGAGCCGCGTCGGCCGCCTACCCACGCCTGCCGCGGAGAGTATGCAACTGCGGCGTGGCCGGGGCAAGCCGGCGCCGTGCTTTCGCGGCCGGATCGCTCTGGTACATTTTGCAGGAGTTCTCCCTGCGGTCCGGCGGGTCGCCCGTTCCGGACCACGATCCGCGCCGCGCCCCTGCGAGCTTTTGTCATGGCCATCGACACCTATTCCCCGTGCCCCGGCGGCACCGGCAAGAAGATCAAGTTCTGCTGTCCCGACCTCGTCGGGGAGATCGAGCAGCTCGACCGGCTCATCGAGGGTGAGCAGACCTCTGCGGCCCTCGGCGAGGTGACGAAGCTCGAGGAGAAGCATCCCGGCCGCCCCTGCCTGATGGCGGTGCGCACGAAACTCGAGCTTGCCTCCAAGCGGTTCGCGGAGGCGGCCACGGCGAGCCGGAAGTTCCTCGACGCCTTTCCGGACAACCCCATGGCCCTCGGGCAGGCGGCGGTGACCGAGGCCGTGGCGGGACGGGTGCAGGAGGCGGCCGTGCTCTTCGACCGGGCTCGGGAGCGAGTGCGGGAAGTCACCGCCGCCCCCGAGGCGAACGCGCTGGAGGATGCGGAACTGGTCAAGGTCGCCGCGACGCTCGTCCAGGCGGGGGCCCAGATCGGGCACGTCGGCTTCGCGCAGGGCATCATGGACTGGCTGGCCGCGGAGAACCGTGGCACCCGCGAGGAACGGCGGATGCTCGCGGCGATCCTCGGTTCGTCCGGCATTCCCGAGGCCCTGCGGCCTCGGGTGCAACTCATGGAAGCCCCGGCAGACGCGGCCTGGCGGGAGCCGTTCGCCGCCGCGGTCGCCGCGGCCCGTCAGTGGCGACTGTCGGCGGCGCTGGCCGGCTTCCGTAGCCTCGAGGCCGTCGCCGGCCCGAGCCGCGCCCTGCAGACGAACATCGCCCTGGTCTGCGAGCAACTCGCCCGGCCGGTGGCGGCCGCGGAGGCGTGGCTCGCCGTCGCTCGACTGCCCGACGTGTCCCCGGACGACGCCGTCGACGCGACCGGTCGGGCCATCGCCCTCGAGACCGAGGCCGACCCCGATCGGTCGCCCCAGGTGCAGTTCGCCAACAGCATCGGCACGCTCACGGTGCCGGCGGGAGAGGAGGGGGTGGCGGCGATCGACCTCCTCGAGGACCGCATCCGCCACGACCCGCGGTGCGAGCCGGCCGCGTTCGACCGCTCGGCCTGGGTGTCGCGCGGGGCGGCGCCGCCCCGGTCGATGTGGCGGATCTACGACAGGCCCACGACGGGCAGCGAGCCCGCCCGGCTGCTGGCCTCGCTGTTGATCTTCGGCCGGCAGACCGACCGCGAGCCGGAGGCGGTGCTCCAGGGCTTCGCGCCCGACGTGGTCGAGGCGACCCCGGCCGCCAGCGGCATGCTCGGCTGCACGTTCGTCCCCGACACGCCCGCGGCGGACGAGCAACTGCCGATGACCACGCCGACGAACTGGCTGCTCGGCGCCCAGTTCCGGCCGCCGCTGGCCGATCCCGCCGGCGACGCCGCGGCCTTCGATACGGCCATGAGCAGCGTGCGCCGGGCCGTCGCCCGGCGGTTCGTCGATGTCTGGCCCGACACGGCGCTGCCGGAACTGCTCGGCAAGACGCCGCGCGAGGCGCTGCGGGATCCGGAGGGAGCCCGGCGTCTGGAATCGCTGATCAGCATCGGTGAGGCCACGGCCCGGCGGCAGTCGATGCGCGAGGCGTGGGCGGACATCCGCAGCCGGCTGGGCATCGCCGCGCCGGCCCCGATCGAGTCGCGGCGGCCCCTCGGGGAGGTGCCGCCGCTCCGCTGGCACCGGCTCGACATGGGGGCGCTCGACCACGACGACCTGCGCGACCTGTTTCTGACCGCGGTCAACGCGGGCTTCACGCGGGCGGGGGACGCCGCCGCCGAGGCGCTGCTGGCCCGCAGCGACGCCATTCCCGAGGAACGCTGGGAGGCTCTCGGCGTCCTCGAGGAGCAGGCCGAGACCACCGGCCGGCAGCTCGAACTCCTCGGCATGATGCGGGACGTGGGCCGCACGCTCAGGGCCAACGTCGGCATGCTCGACGTGGCCGAGCTCCGGATCCGGCTGCAGCGCGGCGAGCAGGCCGAGCTGATCCGGCTCCTCGACCGGCTGCGCCGCGAGCACGGCCGCGATCCGCAGGTCATGCAGGGTCTGGCGGAGGTGCTGATGGAGGCGGGCATCGATCTGTCCGCCCTGGCGGGCCGGGCCGGCGCGGGCCTGCCCGCGGCGGCCGGCACGCCGGGGGCTGCGCTGCCTCCCGCGGCCGCGGCGCCGGGGAAGATCTGGACGCCCGGGGGCGAGCAGGCGGGCGGCGGCGAGAAGAAGTCGCTCTGGACACCGGGGTGAGGACCGGCGTTCGTCCGGCAATGGTGGCCGCGTGGACCGGGCATCCGCGTTCGACGTGTCGGCGATGCGGCGGGCCATCGAGCTCGCCGGGCGGGCCGCGGGCTGCGTCGAGCCGAACCCGATGGTCGGCGCCGTCGTTGCCAACGCCGGCACGATCGTCGGCGAGGGCTGGCACGAACGGTTCGGCGGGCCGCACGCCGAAGTCGCGGCGCTCGCCGCGGCCGGCGCGGCCGCGCGTGGCGGCACGCTCTACGTGACGCTCGAGCCCTGCTGCCACCACGGCAAGACGCCCCCCTGCACGGAGGCGATCGTGGCCGCCGGCATCGCCCGGGTCGTGGTGGCGGCGGACGATCCGTTTCCGCAGGTCGCCGGCGGTGGACTGGCGGCGCTGCGCAGGGCGGGGATCGTGGTGGACGTCGGCACGCTGGCGGCGGAGGCCCGCCGGCTCACCGCCCCCTACCGGACGCTCGTCGAGCAAGGAAGACCGTGGGTGATCGCCAAGTGGGCGATGAGCCTCGACGGCCGGCTGGCCGCCGCCGATCCCGCCGACCGCTGGATCTCGTCGGCCGCCTCGCGGGCGGTCGTGCATGCCATCCGCGGTCGCGTCGACGCGATCGCCGTCGGCATCGGGACGGCGCTGGCCGACGATCCGCAGCTCACGCCCCGCCCGCCCGGCCCGCGCCGTCCGCTGCGGATCGTGCTCGACAGCCGCTGCCGGCTGCCGCTGGACTCGAACCTCGTGCGAACGAGCCGCGAGCTGCCGGTGCTCGTGGCCGCCGGTCCGGCCGCGCCGCCGGACCGCATCGCGGCCCTCGAGGCCGCCGGCTGCGAGGTCTGGCGGTCGGCCGCGGACGACGAGGTCGCGCGGCTCCGCGACCTGCTCGCGGAGCTCGGCCGCCGCCGGCTCACGAACCTGCTCGTCGAAGGGGGGGCGGGCGTGTTCCGCAGCCTGTTCGCCAGCGGGATGACCGACGAGGTCATGGCCTTCGTGGCCCCGCGGCTCATCGGCGGCCCCGAAGCCGGCGTCTCGATGCCCGAGGTGCCGGAGATCGACATCGAGGAAGTCGCACATCCGGGGGGCGACCTCCTCGTGCGCGGTCGCGTTCGTCCCCCGGCCGCCGGCCCGTCACCGGCCCCCTGAACTGGCCTGTTTCGCGGAATTTCCGCCTGCCCTTGCATTCCGGGCGGCCGGAAAGGACGATCTTGAGTTTCCCCGGTTTCCGACCCGCACCGGCCGCCTCTGGCGCCGACGGGTCACGTCGATTCGAAGGAACTTCGTCATGCGCACCAAGAGCGTCGTCCCCCGGCTGCGAGCCAAGAAGCGTCTGTTCAAGCGGGTCAAGGGGTCGGTCGGCGGCCGCCGCCGGCTGCTGCGGACGGCCAAGGAATCGATCATCCGCGCGGGGGTCTACGCCCGGCGCGACCGGCGCCGCAAGAAGCGCGACTTCCGCCGGCTGTGGATCGTGCGAATCAACGCCGCGGTCCGCGAACGCGGCATGCGGTACAGCCAGCTGATCGCCGGCCTGGAGAAGATCGGCTGCGAACTCGACCGGCGGACGCTCGCCGAGATGGCGGTGGTCGATCCGACCGGGTTCGACACCGTCGTCGCGGCCGTGCGCCAGGCGCTCGGCCTGCCGGAGCCGGCCGCGGTCGCGTGACGCCGTGACAGCCGTGTCGCTCGACTCGTTTCGGGAAGAGCTGGAGCGATTCCGTGCCGCCGTCGTGGCGGCGGTCGAGGCGGCCGCCGACGCAGATGCGGTCGAGGCGGCGCGGGTCGAGTTCGTCGGCGCCCGCAGCGGTCGCCTGAAGGCGATCCAGAAACTGCTCGGCGGCATCGCCCCCGCCGACAAGCCCGCCGCCGGCCGGCTGTTCAACGAGACGAAGACCGAGGTCGCCGACCTGCTCGCCGCCGCCCAGGCCCGACGGCCCGGCGCGGCCACGGCCGCCCGCCCCGCCATCGACGTCACGCTGCCGGGCGACCCGCTGCCTCTCGGCCATCTGCATCCGCTCACGCAGACGATCCGCCGCGTGCAGGAGATCATGGGCCGGCTCGGCTTCGAGAGCGTGGACGGCCCCGAGGTCGAGGACCAGTGGCACAACTTCGAGGCCCTGGCGATCGGGACCGAGCACCCGGCCCGCGACCCGCTCGACAACTTCTATCTCGCCGTCGCCCGGGGCATGGACCCGCTCCTGCTCCGGTCGCAGACGAGCACGGTGCAGATCCGGACGATGGAGTCCCGCCAGCCGCCGCTGCGGATCGTGTCGCTGGGCCGCGTCTACCGCCCCGACACGGCCGACGCCACCCACTACCCGATGTTCCACCAGGTCGAGGGCCTGCTCGTCGAGCCCGGCACGACGATGGCCCACCTCAAGAGCGTGCTCCGGCTGTTCGCCTCGAGCTTCCTCGGCGGCGACGTCCACGTCCGCTTCCGCCCCTCGTTCTTCCCGTTCACCGAGCCGAGCGTCGAGGTGGACATGGAGTGGGGCGGCCGCTGGATCGAGATGGGGGGCGCGGGGATGGTCGATCCGGCCGTGCTCGAGGCGGTGGGCTACGATCCCGACGCCGTGTCGGGCTTCGCCTTCGGCCTCGGCGTCGAGCGGATCGCGGCCCGGCGGTACGGCGTCGCCGACATCCGTGATTTCTACCGCAACGACGTCCGCTTCCTCCGGCAGTTCTGACCTCCGGGCCGGCCCGCGCCATGATCATCTCCACCACCTGGCTCGCCGATTACCTGCAGCTCCCCGCCTCGGCCGACGCATTGGCCGAGCGGCTCCTGCTGGCCGGGCTGAACCACGAATCCACCCGCCCCGTCGGCGCCGACACGGCCGTGGAACTGGAGGTGACGAGCAACCGTCCCGACTGCCTCGGCCACATCGGCGTGGCCCGCGAGGCGGCGCTGCTCTTCGACCGGCCGCTGCACCTGCCCGATCCGCGGCCGCTGGAGTCGGCCACGCCCGCCGCCGCCGGCATCGCCGTCGAGATCCAGGCGGGGGACATCTGCCCCTGCTACACGGCCCGGCTGCTGCGCGGCGTGCGGATCGGGCCGAGCCCGCGCTGGCTCGTCGAGCGGCTCCAGACGGTCGGCGTGGCGAGCGTCAACAACGTCGTCGACGTCACCAACTACGTGATGCTGGAGACGGGCCAGCCGCTCCACGCCTTCGACCTGGCGAAGATTCGTGGCCGACGGATCGTCGTCCGCCGGGCCGGGGACGGGGAGCCGTTCACGGCCATCAACCACAAGACCTACGCCCTCGACGCCCGGATGTGCGTGATCGCCGACGCCGAACGGCCGGTGGCGCTGGCGGGCGTGATGGGGGGTGCCGACACGGAGATCGGCGCCGACACGACCGACATCCTCCTCGAGTCGGCGCAGTTCGCGCCGCTGCCGGTGCGGGCCGCGGCCCGCGGCCTCGTGCTGGCGAGCGGCTCCTCGTATCGCTTCGAGCGCGGCCCCGATCCGGCGATGGTCGAGTGGGCGAGCCGCCGCGCGGCGGCCCTGATCCTCGAGCTCGCCGGCGGCACGCTCGACGCCGGCACCGTCACGGCCGGCCGGCTCGCCTGCACCCCGGCCGCCGTGCCGCTCGACCCCGGCCGCGTCGGCCGCGTCCTCGGCGTCGACGTGCCGGTCGAACGGCAGCGGGCGATCCTCACCGGCCTCGGATTCGTCGAGGAGTCGCGCGAGCCGGCGGGGCGGTCCGTCTGGCGGGCGCCCACCTGGCGGCGGGACGTGTGGCGCGAGATCGACCTCGTCGAGGAGATCGCCCGCATCGAGGGCTACGATCGCGTTCCCGAGAACGTCGCCATCGCCGCCCGGCCGGTGGAATGGTCCGATCGCGAGCTGACGATCCGGCGGACGGGCGAGGTGCTCGTGGCCGCGGGCTTCTGCGAGGCGCTGACGCGGAGCGTGGTGCCCGCGACGGCCGAAGTGCTCGCCGGCCCGTGGACGTCGCAGCCGCCGCTGGTGGTGGTGCCGGCGCTGGTGCGGGGCGCCGACCGGCTGCGGCGGACGCTGCTGCCGAGCCTGCTTGAGGCCCGGGCCGCCAATGCCGCCGTCGGCACGGCCGATGCCAGCCTGTTCGAGATCGCCCGGGCCTATCTCCCCTGGCCGGCGTCGGCGGGGGCCATGCCACCGGCGACGCCGCTCGAGGAGCCGCTCTTGGCGGCGTTCGTCACCGCCGGCGAGTTCGCCCGAGCCAAGGGGATCGCCGCGGCGGTGCTCACCCGCCTCGGGATCGGCGGCGCCGGCGCGGCGGACGCACGGCTCGAATACCGGCCGCTTGAAAGCCCGCTGCTGGCGGAGGGCCGGGGGGCGGAGCTGCTCCTGCAGCGTGCCGGCCGGGAGCCGTGCCGGATCGGCATCGTCGGCGAGGCGGCGCCCGAACTGCTCGGCCAATTCGGCCTCGAGGGGCCGGTCGCCGTCGGGGAACTGCGGCTCGACGCCCTCGAGTTCGCGGCCCGGCTGGAACGGCGGCTGGAGCGGCCGAGCGACTTCCCGGCCGTGCAGCGCGACCTCAACCTCGTGATCGCCGCCACCGTGCCGTGGGGTGCGGTCGAGGAGGCGATCCGGGCTGCCGCGGGTCGGCTGCTCGACGACTGCCGGCTGGTGCAGGTCTGGCAGGATGCCGACCGGCTGGGCGCGGATCGCAAGAGTGTGGTCGTGGCGCTGCGGCTGCGGAGCGAGACGGGCACGCTCTCCGGCGACGAGGCCGCGCGGGTGGTCGAGTCGATCGTGGCGGAGTGCGGCCGCCGGGTCGGGGCCACGCTCCGCGCTTGACAGAGCCGGCGTCGCCGCCGACCGGCCGGCACCGCTGTCACGCGTCGCGCTAACCCGGCCGCGCGGCTGGCAGACTTTGAAAAAGCCTGTCCGAGCAGGATGCGCAGGCCATCGACCCGGGAAACCCTCGGCGTTTCCTCCGGTCGATCAAGTGGAAAAAGGTCAGGGATGACTTTTTCCACGGACAGCTAGCGGTCGTCGTAGACCCGCGTGATCTCTTCCTTGGTGATCGGGGTCGGATGATCCTCGCTCACGGCCTGCACCTGCACCCGCTGGTCGCCGGCCCGCCGGCCCCTGACGCGGATGCGAAACACCGCCTCCTCCGACGGGGCGAGCTTGGCCAGCGGCTCGAAGGCGATGCCCCGGGCCTCGACGCGATGCTGCACCGGCCCGCGGGCATCGACCGGCTCCAGGTCGCCGAGCAGGGCGGCCGAGATCCGCACGCCGGTGGCCGGCTTCGTCCCCTGGTTGCCGACCTTGATCACGTACTCGGTCGAGCCGTCCACCTCGATCGGGTCCTCGCTGTCGGCGACCTCGAAGAACAGCGATGCCAGACCCTCGACCTCGCAGGTGTGAGCCACCTGGTGGGCGACGCCGTCGGTGCTCCGCGCGGCGGCGGCGATCTTCTGCGGCCCGAGCGCCACCGGCATCAGCACCATCTCCACGATGCCCGTCTCCCCGGCCGGCAGTTCCTCGAGGTTCCAGAGCACGCGGTGGGTGCGTTCGTCGTGCCAGCCGGCGTTGTTGGCCTTCACGAACTTCATCCCCGGGGGGAGCTGGGCGGCGAGTTCGACCGCGCGGGCCGGCGCGGTGCCGGCGTTGATCATGGAGATCGTGCAGGTGACCTGCCGCTGGAGGAAGCGGCGCACGGGCATGTCGATCGCCACGTCGAGCGTCGGCGCCGTCACTTCCAGCCTGACGGGCCGCTCCACCTCGATGCCGCCGTCGGCCCGGGCCGCGAACCGGGCCTGGTGGATGCCGGGGCCGCGCGAGCCGAGGACGAGGTCGATGGTCCGCGATTCGCCGGGCTTCAGCTGGCCGACGTCGAATTCGAGCTCGCGGCCGGCGCGATGCGAGACGTTTTCGGGGAGGAGCCCCTCGAGCACCACGCCGGTGGCGATGCCGCTGCCGGGATTGGCGACCCGCACCGAGAGCTGCATGTCGCCGCCGATCCGCACCGGCGCCGGCTGGCTGACCTCGATCTGCAGGTCGGGCTTCGTGGACCGGGAGCGGACCGACGCATCGGCGCGGAAGCTGACGCTCGCCACGCTGCCGATCTCCCCCTCCACCTGCGGCATCACCTCCATGACGATTCGCGCCTGCGCCCCGGGGGCGAGTTCTCCGAGCTGCCAGAGCAGTTCCCCGGCGGCCTGCCCGCCGGCGGCGACGACGGGCGTGGCCGGAGGCGAGGTGGCGATCAGGGCCGTGCCCTGCGGCACGGCGTCGCGGAGCAGGACGTCGCGGGCCGGGACGCCGCCGCCGTTGCGGACGAGGATTTCATAGCGGGCCGGTTTGCCGACCTGGACCTCGCGCGGCCCGCGCTTCTCGACCGACAGCTGCGGCGACTGCACCCCTTCGAGCTGCATCGGGCCCGGGCGTCCCGGTCCGTCGCCGGCGACTGCCGGGTCCACGGGTCTGGCGGAGGGCATGCCCCCCGGCATCGCCGCCCCGACGGCAAGCGGCGGCGCAGCGGCATACGGCTGGGGCACGAGGCCGACGGGGGGAGCGGGCGGCGGCGGCGGGAGCGACCGCTGGCTCGGCGGCGGCGAACCGGCGAAGCCCGGCTGACGGGCCGGCGGGAGCGGAGGCGGCACGGGACCGTTGCCCCACGGCGCCGGCTGGGTCTGCGCCGGCGGCACGATCGCCGGCGCCGCCGCGAACGGGTGTGGTGCCGGTGCGGCATCGGGCGGCGGGGCCTGTGCCGCCCGCGGCTGTGTCGGCGGCTGAGGCTCGGCGGCCGGCTCGGCGACGGGCGCGGTCTCGACCGCCCGGGCCTCGTCGTCTGCGTTCGGCGCATCGGGAGTCGGCTCCGGGGTGAGCGCCGGCTCGGCGGCGGGCCCGGGGCTGGCGATGTCGGTGGCGGCGGGCGGATTGAACCGGCCGGGAGCAGCGGCGGGCGGCGCATCGTCGGCCGGCGCCGGATCGGCGACCGGGTCGGGCGGGGGCAGATCGGTCCGCGAGAATCGGGCCGCCGGAGATCCTTCGCCCGACGTCAGCCTAGCGCCCGAGGCGAGTTCGAGCGACGCGGGCCGGACGGGGGGCCCGTCGGTATCATCCACGCTGCGGTCGGAGCGACGTGTGCTCGTCCGCCAGTGGTCGTCGCCGGCATCGGCTGCGTGCCGCAGGGTTTCCACCGGCAGGTCGAGCCTGGCCGGCTCGTGCGGTTCGCGCGGGGCGTGGTCCGCGGCCGGAGCGTGGGCTGCCGCGGCATCGTCGCCGCCGATGGTCGCCGGTTCGGGACGCCGGCCGAACAGGCTCCCGACGGTCCAGACGAACCCGAAGCCGAGGCAGCCGCAGAGCAGGGCGCCGAGCACGAGCGGCAGGTTCGAATGCGGCTGCGGCACGACGAGGCTCTGGCGTGAGGGCCGCGCGGCGGTCGACGCGACGTCGCGAATCTGCTCGGGCATGTCTGACATGGCGGCACCTCGGAGCGGCGCGCGGCGTCCGCCGGCGTGGCGGCGGAAACGAGAGAACGGGACGCCTCGCGAAGCCGCGGAAGTACCAGACCGACGCCGTCGCGGAGAAGGGCATTTGCCGCCAGCGGGCTCCCCGCGACGCGCCGCGGGGCTTCAGGCCGGTCGGAGAACCTGGCGAAGATGGAAGTGAAACTTGCCCAGCTTGCCGCCGTAGTTGCCGGCGGAGATCTCCGCGACGTCGGGGGCGACCGCGGCTCGGATGCCCGCCGCCATCGCCGCCGCCACCGCGGCTTCGTCCACGCCGTCGATCACGATCTCCAGGGCGCAGGCGACGTCCCGCGCCAGGGCCGTCGGCACGCGGCCGACGAGCGCCGGGCAGAAGGCCTCGTTGGTCGAGGCCCGCAGTTGCGGATACCGCGACCCCACCTTGCTGCCGGACCGGACCGTGCCGCCGGGAAACGGGGTGATCGTGCCGGGCTGGTCCGCGATCGCGGCCACTGCCCGCCGCGCGGCGGCAAGCGCGGCCTGCTGGGTGCGGCCCTCGATGATGAAGTTGCCCCCGCCCACCCCCTTGTCGATGCCCAGCGATTCGGCGGCGAGGAATTCGCCGTCCATGACCGGGATCCGCCAGTGCCGGCGGCCGTCGATGACCTTCGTCTTCTCGAAGCCGTCTCCGAAGAACCGCACGTGTCCGCCGAGTGGAAACCGCTCCGCGGCGTCCGGCAGCCCGTCGAAGACGGCGGTCGTGGGGCAGGTGAGCAGGCACTGCGCCGTCCGGTTGGCGACCGCCTTGGCGAGGGTCTCGGCAGCGAACCCGAAGGCGAGGATCGCCACGCCCGGCCGGCCGTCGGGCGTGGCATCGACACCGAGCCGGCCTTCGACGCCGATCTCGGCGTCGCAGCCGATGACGCTCGTGCCGTAGCCGCAGGTGGCGCGGACCGCGGCATCGAGCCAGTGCTCGTCGTGCGCGGTCACGACCAGCCGTGCATACCGAAGCCGAAAGGCCTCGGCGAACGTGTCGGCGATGTGTGTGGAACCGATGAGCACGGCGACGCGAGCCTGAGGAAATGTGGGCCAACCAGCGCGGCAGGAGGCTGAAAATCTCCGTTCGTGGGCCGACTGCGTTCGCGTATGCTACCGTCCGAGGCGAAACATTCCCCCCTCCGTCCCCGAGGACCATGCCGATGCCCTCCTGCACGCCCTGCCCCCCCGCACCCGGCCACGCCGTGCCCTGCTTTCGCCTCCTGCCGGCGCTGACCGGCTCGGCGGCCGTGCTCGTCGGCCTGCTGATCGCGGCGGCCGCGCCGGCCCGTGCCGAGGACATCCGCCTCCAAGACAAGGGCCCGGGGCTCGGCGGCGTGGAGATCGTGCCGGCCGACGCCGCCTACTTCTCGGCGACGCTCCGCGCCCGGGAGCAGTACGACCTGATCGTGAACAGCAATGCGTTCGCCACGATCATGAAGCTCCCCGGCGTCGTCCGTGGACTGGGATCGCTCGAGGAGCAACGCTCGACGCCGGGCAACCCGCTGGCGTTCGTGGATGGCTTGCTCGAACTGCCCGAGAACAAGCAGGCGCTCGAAGTGCTCGCCGACATGGTCGCGACCGACACCTTCGTGTACGCGGAGCCGTCCTGCATCAAGGTGCTCCGGCTGGTGCAGAAGCTGCAGGCCGCCCAGCAGGCGGTGACGTTGCGTCTCGGCGGCGGCGCCGGCGGACTGGGGGGCATCCCCGGCCTGCCGGGCGGCAACGACGGCGAGGACGGCGGCGGTGACGACGACGACGAAGAAGACGAGGATGACGCCGACGAGGACGAGACCCAAGTGCTGGCGATGCTGAAGGCGGCCGCTGCCAACCTCGACCTCGTCGTGCTGCCCGACATCGTCTGGGGGTTCAGGATCACGAAACCGGCGGCGGCGACGGCCCAGCTCGCGCGGCTCGAGGCGCTGGCCCGGTTCGCCGCCCAGACCAACCCCGACCTCGCCGACGCGGTGGCCCGCACGAAGGCGGCCGGCGGCGACTTCCTCACGATCACGATCCCGGCCAAGCTCGCGACCCGGGAATTGGATGCGATGGTGACCGAGCTCGGCATCGACGAGAACGCTGCAGACGGCCGGGCCGCGGCGATCGACAAGCTGCTCAAGCGGCTGCGTGGCCTCGACCTCGTGATCGCGATCGGTCTCGTCGGCGATCGGGTGATCCTCTCGATCGGTGACTCGCTCGACCACCTCGAGAAACTCGCCCTGCCCGGGAGCGGTCGGAAGAGTCTGATCACGCAGCCGGCCCTGGCGCCGCTCCTGGACCGCAAGGGGGAACGGCTGACGGGAATTTCCTACACGAGCCGCGAGCTGGCCGAGGCCAACGGCGACCCGGCGGCATCGTTGGGCCAGTTCGGGCCACTGCTGGAACAGCCGCAGGTCGCGGGGAATGTCTCCCCCGAGGGCCGGGCTGAACTGAAGAAGTTCGTCGGCCGGGCGACGACGGCCCTGGCAAAGCGGCTGCCGCAGCCCAACGCCAGCCTCGCCTTTTCGTTCCTCACCAAGGACGGCTACGAGGGCTACTCGTGGCTGTGGGGCAACACGCTGGGGCTCGACGGCCAGGCGCCGCTCGGCCTGCTCTCGCGGCTCGGCGGCACGCCTCTCGCCTTCGCCGTGTCGCGGTTCGAGAGCGATCCCGCCGCCTTCGCCGAACTGACGGCGCTCGCGGGTGACGGCTGGGGCCTGTTCAAGAACCGCGTCCTCCCGGAGCTCGACGACGAGATGCAGGACAAGGTCGAGGAGTTCGACGAGCACCTGGTGCCGTTGGTCGAAAAACTGGCCGGAATCCTCGGCACGAAATTCTTCCCGGCACTCGCCGACGGCCAGGTCGGGGTCGTGTTCGACGCCGACGCGAAGACGCGACGGCTGCAGCGGGATCTGCCCGAGTCCGCCGCGCCGCTGTCGATTCCGGACCTGGCCATCGTCCTGCCGCTGGCCGACGCGGGCCGGTTTCGCGAGGCCCTCAGCGACCTGTTCGAACTCGGTGATGACTGGGTCGCGGCGCTGCGGAAGATGGATCCCGACGCGGTGCCGGAGGGCTACCAGATCCCCGAGCCTGAGAAGAAGAAGATCGACGGCGGCTCGGTCTGGTCCTACGCCCTGCCGCAATCCGGCCTCGACGAGCAGGTCCGGCCGGCGATCGCGGTGGGCGACAAGGCGGCCGCCTTCTCCCTCGTCCCGGCGCACGCCGCCCGCCTGCTCGCCGAGTCGAAGCTGGAGACCGGCGCCGGCCGCATCGACGCGGCGAAGCGGCTCGCCGGCGCCGCCGCCGCCGACGTGCCCGGGATCATCGATGCGATCAAGCCGTGGGTCGGCTACCTCGTCCGCTACGGGATCGCCTTGCAGCGCGACGGTGAGGTCGATGCCGACCGGCCGCTCGACGGTGCGGACGACGCGCCGGAAGTGAAGGAGATCCTCGAGCACGCGGCGGTGATCCTCGAGGCCGCCAAGGTGCTGCGGGGAACGACGGCGGAGACGGAGCAGACGCCGGAGGCGACGGTGACCCGCTGGCGGAACGAGATCCGCGACCTGCCCGCGCCGAAATAGCGGCCCGGCCGGCGATGTCCCGGGCGAACCGGAACCGTCCGGCCCGCGTAGGGCATCGAGGAGGGCTGACACGCATGGCACGGGGCGATCGTCTGGCGGTCGAGCGCACGTTCCTCGGCTCCACCGTCACCTACCTGCACCACGGCATCGACGTCGGCGACGGCACCGTCGTGCACGCCCGGCCGGACGATTTTCGCAATCCATTCGCCGGCGGTCGCGTCGTGCGGACGACGCTCGCGGAGTTCGCCGCCAGCCGGCCGGTGCGGCCGGTCGTCGATCCGCCCGCCCGGTTCACCGCCGACGAGGTGGTGCAGCGGGCCCTCGACCACGTGGGCCGCGAGGGCTACAGCCCGGTCGTGGACAACTGCGAGCATTTCGCGACCTGGTGCGCCACCGGCACGCGGGCGAGCCGGCAGGTGGACCTGCTCGTGGCCCGCGGATCGGCGCTCGTCGCCCGGGCGTTGGCGGCTGTCTCGGCCCGGGCGGCGGCGGGAGCGGCCGAGCGCGTGGCGATCCGCACGGCCCTGGGCACGACCGTTCGCCTCGGCATGCGGTCGGTGGTGAGCGGTGCGCTGGCGGCCGAGGCGGCGGCGCTGGCCGTCGAGTGGCGGGCCCACCAGGCGGGCCTGTCGGACGCCGAGTGCCGGCGGCGCGGCGATCGGGCCGGGCTGGCCACGAGTGCCGCGACCTTTGCCCTGGCCGGCGCGGCCGGGGGGCCCGCCGGCATGCTGACCGGCGCCCTCGCCGGTGCCGCGGTCTGGACCGCGGGCGCGGGGCTGGAAGCGGCGGTCAGAACTTCTGGATCAGGTCGAAGCCGAGCATCGTCTGCTGGTTGCTGACGCCGTCGTTGTAGGGGGCCCGCGGGCCGCCGTACGGGCCGCCGAAGAAGTCCCAGCGGAAGGCCGGCCGCATGAGGAAGTTGCCCGTCGGCGACCAGTTCGGCCCGACGGTCAGCGAGTAGAAGTTGCCCGGCAGGGGCACGTGGTTGGGATTGCTGGGACGATTGAGGCCCACGCGGGTGCCGTCGGTGTCCTGGAACCACTCGAACCGGGCGCCCCACGACCAGGCGTCGCTGACCCGGTAGTAGAGATACTGGTCGATCCCGGCCCACAGCGCCGTGCCGCCATCGGCGAGCCCCTTGGCCTGGGTGCCGAGCCAGTGGTGAAACAGGTACTCCCAGCGGGCCGAGGGGCGGTATTCGAGGATCAGGCTGTAGCGGGTGCGGTTGGCCGACGTCAGCGGCGGCGCCGGCTGGAAGAGCGGCGAAAAATCGTTCCCCTCGTCGCCGCTGACGATGGCGAACGACGTGGCCAGCGAGTTGTCGTCGTTCTTCAGCCGGGCCCGGCCGAGGAAGTTCGCGTTGCTGTAGGGGGAGGCGAGCCCGTTCCAGCCGTTGACGAGGCCGGCGTCGAACTCGAGGTTGTCGGTGGCATTCCAGTTGACGAGCCCGCCCCAGTGGGTGAACGGTCCGGCGAACTGATAGCTGTAGCTCTTGAGATAGAAGAAGTTGCCGACCGCCGGCACGCCCTCGTAGCCGACGATGGTGTAGAAGTGGCCGAGCTTGAGCGACAGGTCCTGGCTGCCGAACTCGGCGTACAGCTGCGGAATCGCCAGCCCGTAATACTCGCCGCTGTTCCAGTCGCGCGGGCCCGGGTTCGTCTCCCAGCCCAGCGACATCGCGAGGGGAAAATCCTCGCCGTAGAGCAGGTCGGTGCGGCCGCCGATGCCGTTGGAGCCGTCGCCGGGCAGGGTCCGCTCGGCGACGAGGTATACCTGGTTCATCATTGGCTCGTTGGCCCGGTCGACGGCGTTGTAGGGACCGTTGAACTTGCTGGCCGGCACGCCGAAGTTGCCCACGAAACCGCCGTCGAGCCAGCCGTAGACGCCCCCCCGGGCCGGCGGCCCGAACAGGTACCAGTCCTGGCCGGACGGGATGATGCCCGTCATCACCTCGTCGACGAGCACGGGGTCCGCCGCCTCGAAGGCCCCGGCCTCGCCCGGCTGGCCGACGAAGGCCCGCTCCTGGCCGTGGCCGACGGCCGCGGCGCAGCAGGCGAGCGACGTGACGAGCCAGGTGAAACCGGCTCTCAAACGAGGGGCACGCATCGATCATCTCCCGTGGCGTGGGCCGCGGCGAAGACCACGAGGACCGCATCCGCCCGGCCCCGCCCCCGCCGACTGCCGGGGGATATCGGCCACGAACCGGGATCAGCTGCGGCGGCGCCGCCTCCCAAGGCAGCCACGGGGCTGGACTCGCCGGTTCACGAAATCCGCACGGCCGGGCCGCTTTGCCCCGCTTGCCAGCGCGGTTGCTGGCCTTGCGCACCTTCCATGCAGTCGCCGCCAGAACCGGCGCGACTCAACGCCGGCCCGCTGTGCGGCCGATCGTCTTCGGGGCGTGCGGAGGCTTGTGTTCCCGATGATCCAGCGTTTCTTGCGGCCGGCGCCGCGACCGGCTCTCCGCCCCGCCGCGTACCTCGCCGCGCTGGCCCTCGCCGGCCTCGCCTCGGCTCCGCCGGCCAACGGCCAGCGGCCGGAGCCCCGGCGCGAGGAACTGGAGACCGACCGCGATTCGTTCACCTTCGCCCCGACGACGGCCGGCCCGGGACTCTCGATCCTCGAGGCGTCGTACTCGTTCATCGACAATCGCACCGGGCCGGAGGCCCACAGTGTTCCGGAGCTGCTGCTGCGCCGCGGCATCGGCGAGAAACTGGAGGCCCGCCTCGGATTCAACTACGAGGCCGGCGGGCCGGGCCTGGTGTCGGGCAGCGAGTTCGGCGGCGAGGACGTCGTCGCCGAGGACGAGAGCCGCGTGCTGTACGGCGTGAAGGTCGAGACCAGCGAGCAGCGCGGCTGGCTGCCCCGGTCGGCGGCCGTGATCCAGGGCTACACGCCCGTCTCCGGCCCGTCGAACAAGTCGACGCTGGTGCTCGGCGAGGCGTTCGGCTGGCGGTTCGCCAACGGCTGGGAATGGACCTCGGCCATCCGCTACGGCACCGGCTTCGAGGCCGCGGACGCCTTCAACCAGTGGGCGCCGTCCACCGTGGTCAAGATCCCGGTCGCCGAACGCTGGAACGTCCATGCCGAGTACTTCGGCATCTTCTCCTCCGGCAAGGAGATCCCGCTCAACGTGCAATACGCGAGCATCGGCGGCCACGTGCTCGCGACGGAGGACCTGGAGATCGGCCTCCGAGTCGGCTGGGGGCTGAACGACACCTCGCCGGCGTTCTTCACCAACCTCGGCGTCGGCTGGCGCTACTGATCCGCCACGACGGCCGGGTGGTTGTTCGCGGGCTCGCGGCGACCGTACCATGACGACCATGATCGCCTTCCACGACTTCGATGCCTGGGGAGAGGCCGTCCGGGGGGCGAACCTGAGCCTCGTCTGCGACGCCGTCGAGACGCCGGCGTGGACGCTGAGCATCCTCGATCTCGACGGGGTCGTGCTCCAGGTGGCGGCGGAAGGCGGGGGCAATCTGTGCTACGGCGCCAACACGCACGCCGGCACGCTGCTCTTCCTGCCGCTCACCCACACCGAAGGCCACGTGGTCAACGGCACCCGGCTCGACGAGGATTCGTTGTTCGCCATTCCCCGCGGGGCGGACTTCAGCATCCGCGTCCGGCGCCGGGCCCACGCCTGGTGCTCCGTCGCGCTCCCCGCCGGCATCGACCTCCCGGGTGTCGCGACGACCGGCAGCGGCAGGGTGGCCTGTCCGCCGGGCACGGTCGCGGCGCTGCGACGGCTGGTGCGGTCGATCGCGGCGGCGTTCGAGCCCCTGCCGGCGCCGACCCTGGCGCACCGGCTGGCCGGGCGCGAGCTCGTGGCGGCCGCCCGGGCCTGCCTCCCCGCCGCGGCTCCGGCGGAGCCGCGGCGGGGCCGGCCGGCGCTCGACCGCAGGACGATCATCCGCCGATCGATGGCGGCGATCGAGGCCGCGCCCACCGGGCCGTCGGCGGCCGACCTCGCCAGACAGGCGGGCGTCACGGGGCGGACGTTGCTGCGGGCCTTCCAGGAGACGTTCGGCACCCCGCCGAAACAGTACCTCATGCTCCGCGAGCTGCATCGGATCCGGCGCATTCTCGCCGGCGGCGCGGCCGGCGATGCCACCGTGGCCGAGGTCCTCGCCCGCCACGGGATCTGGGAGTTCGGCCGGTTCGCCGGCCGCTACCGCCGGCAGTTCGGCGAACTGCCGGCGGAGACGCTCCGCCGCGGTCGGGGGTGAAGCCGTCGCACTGCTCGACCTCACCGCAGATGTCGCTCGATCTCCATGCGACCGTGGAAAACCCCGAGCAGGACAATTCGCGTGTCGTCCACGATCAGGTACGCAATCCGATAATGACCATACGAGGTCTCCCGCACCTCCCGGTCGCCTCGAGCGTCCACACTATCGCTGCCACGACTCGATCGCCTTGGCGACGTCCTCGTCGCTGCTCGTCCGACCGGCAGCCGCGTCGTCGAGGCCTCGTTGGATCATTCGTGCGAACGCCAACTCCCGCAAAATGTCGTCGTACGTGCTGTCGTCGGGCTGCCGGCCGATGATGTCGATCATCGTTTCTTTCACGGGGCTCATGGCGTGCTCCTGCGGGGGTTGCCAACTGCACAGAAGTATATACCAACGCCGCCCCGGTTCATACAACAGCCGCGGCCGTTGTCCGGTCAATGGGCGATCCGCGAGCCGCAGAACCGGCCGCTCAGCGGCCCGACTGGGACCCGGCGCTGACCGCCTCCATCACCCGGTTGAGATTGAAGCTCCCGGGCTTCTGGCGCGGCGGAAACTCCTTGAAGCTCTGCAGCCAGTTGCCCACGTAGGCCGTGGCGGGGGCGATGGCGAACATGTGCTCCAGGTACCAGCGCTGGTAGTCCATGCCGATGTCCTGGGCCAGTTCGAAGGGATCCATCCGCAGGTTGACGAGCGTCGGCGCCCGCAGCTCCACGAACGGCTGCTGCCAGACGTGCATGCCATGGGCCCGCTGCTCGAGGAACGTCAGCTTCCAGTTCTCGTACCGCAGCGCCGCCACGCTGCCGTCGTCGGTCCAGTAGATGAACTCCTTGCGCGGCCACTTCGCCTCGCCGCGCAGGGCGGGGCCGAGGTCGTAGCCGTCGAGGTGCACCTTGTAGGTCCGGTCGCCGATCGTCCGCCCCGTCTTCAGGTCCTCCCTGACGGTCGTGTCGCCGGCGGCGGCGCAGAGCGTGGTCAGCATGTCCTCGTGGGCCGCGATGTCGTTGATCACCGTGCCGGGCTTGATGACCCCCGGCCAGCGGATCGCGCACGGCACCCGGTAGCCCCCCTCCCACTGCGTGTTCTTCTCGCCGCGAAACATCGTCGTCCCGCCGTCGGGCCAGGTGAAGGCCTCGGCCCCGTTGTCGGTCGAGTACATCACGATCGTGTTGTCGGCGATGCCGAGCGCCTCGAGCTTGGCGAGCACCTCGCCGATCTGCCGGTCGTGCTCGACCATGCCGTCGGCGTAGATGCCGAGGCCCGTCTTGCCCCCCACGCCCTGCTTGAGGTGGGTGAAGATGTGCATCTTGGTGGAGTTCCACCAGAGAAAGAACGGCTTGTCGGCCTTGTGGGCCTTCTCCATGAAGGCCAGGGCCTTCTCGTTGACCTCCTCGTCGATCGTCTCCATCCGCTTCCGCGTCAGCGGTCCGGTGTCGGTGACCCGACCGTCGGCGAACGAGTGGATCACGCCACGCGGGCCGAACCGCTTCTTGAACTCCGGATTCTTCGGGTAGTCGGGATGCTCCGGCTCCTCCTCGGCGTTGAGGTGGTAGAGGTTGCCGAAGAACTCGTCGAAACCGTGGTTGGTGGGGAGCATCTCGTCGCGGTCGCCGAGGTGGTTCTTGCCGAACTGCCCGGTCATGTAGCCCCGGGCGCGGAGCAACGTGGCGATCGTCGGATCCTCTTTCTTCATCCCCTCCGGCGCGCCGGGCAGGCCGACCTTCGTCAGGCCGGTGCGGATCGGCGACTGGCCGGTGATGAACGCGGCCCGGCCGGCGGTGCAGCTCTGCTGGCCGTACCAGTCGGTGAACATCGCCCCCTCGCGGCAGACCCGGTCGATGTTCGGCGTCCGGTAGCCCATCATGCCGTGGTTGTAGGCGCTGACGTTGAACTGCCCGATGTCGTCCCCCCAGATCACGAGGATGTTGGGCTTCCGCGCCGGCTTGGCGCCGGACGCCGTGCCGGGGCCGCCGAACACTGCCACGGCGGCGAGGAAGGCGACGGGGAGGGAGACGAGGAAGCGGGCGTGCCGCGGCATGGGTAGCGTGGACGTGGGCATCGTGGGCATGGGCAAGGGTGCTCCGGAGGAAGACGCCATTTTGGGGAACGGACGGCGACCGTGCCATGCACAATACGACAAAAGACGGCCGGTTGTCACCGGCCGGCCGTGGCGGCGGGGGG
>JBIKKQ010000149.1:0-8448 GCA_044360305.1 Pirellulales bacterium | reverse complement strand
TGAGCCGGTCGGCCGCGTCGTAGTAGTTCGTCGCATAGGAGACCCGGGCGGGGATGCCGGTGGTGGGCGTACCGAGGAGGCCGAATGCCGTGGTCGAGGCGTCGTGGAACCGCTGCCGGTTCGTGGTTTGGATGACGTTGCTGGCGGGGTCGTAGGCATGGTCCGTCTGCTCGAGCACCAGCGACCCGGAGAACGAGGTGGCGGTCGTCCAGGTGGCGCTCGGCACGTTGCCCAGCGTGAGGCTCGTGGTGAGCCGGCCGGCGCCGTCGTAGCGACTCTGCGAGACGGGGGCGTCAGGGGAATAGACGGCCGCCACGTTGCCGCGGCGGTCGAAGAACAGGTCGGTCGTGAGCCGGGGCGTGCCGACGGCGCCAGTCGCCTGGTCCACGAACCGTTCCTGCGTGCGATACATGCGGTCCTGGGCGTCGTAGAAAGAGGCCTGCCAGCGGCGCAGCAGGCCCGCCGCCGGAGTGTCGGGGATGCCGTCGGCGTTTGCGTCCACAATCGTCACGCCGTCGCCGTCGTAGATGCTTGCCTGCGTGACGCGGTCGAGGTTGTCGTACAGGAGGTAGGTCAGCGGCCGATGCACGGAGGGGTCTTCCGTTGCCGGCGTGGCCGTCGCCCCCGTCTTCATCGCCACGAGGCGGTTCCGCCAGTCATAGGCGTTCTGCGTGACACGCGCGGCGGCGCTGCCCCCGGGGAACTGCGTGGCCTTCGTGAGGTTGCCGTTGCCCACGCCGCCGTTGTCGTATTCGTAGCCTCTGACCTGGATCATGTTCGAGGTGGGCGCCGCGGTGGAGGGCGTCCACTTGAAGCCGTTGGTGGTCGTGTCGCTCGTGCCCGCGTACGTGCCCGTGAGCCGGGCAAGGCCGTCGTACGTGGAGATCGTGATCGTGCCGGCGGGGTTTTGGATACGATCCACCTGGCCCTGGTTGTTGTAGGCGTAGCGGGTACGGAGGTAGTTCACGCCCTCCAGGCCGAGGGTGGCCGAGACCTCCGAGTACGTGATGCCGGTCAGATTCGTGTAGCGGTCCACGGCGATCACCTGGCCGGCCGTGTTCTCATGCGCTCGCGTGAGCGACTGGAGATTCGCGATCGGCTCCGTGCCGGCCGGGCGGCCCTGGGCGTCCAGCCCGAAGACCGAGGCGGAGTAGGTGAGCGTTTCGGTGTAGGCGCTCGAGGAATCACGCCGCGAAACGGTGACCGGAAATGAGGTCGTGCGGGTGGATTCGTTCCAGCCGACGTAGGTGCGCGTCGTTCTCCAGACGTCGTCGTAGACCGTGTAACTCACGTTGCCATTGGGATCGACTGCCCTGGTAGCGCGGCCGAGCAGATCGACTCCGTAGGTGCGCACCAGGTGCAGGCCGCCACCCAACGGCGTGGCCCAGCCAAATGGAAGGCTCTGGAAGTCGGCCGTGCGGCTGGTGTTGACGTCGGCGATCGTCTTCACGACCGCGCCCGTCCGGGCGTCGTACTGGGTGTAGCGGAGGAAGCCGTCGCCATCCCGCGACCAGATCTCGCGACCGGCGGCGTCGAAGACCTGATCGATCACGACCGCCGTGCCCGGGCCGTTCTGCGCGGCGGTCACCACCGGCAACGTCGTCCGCTGGGAGACGATCTGCGTCGTCCAGCCCTGGGCGAAGGCGATGGTGAACGTGTAGGCGTAGGTCGTGGTCTGGGCGTCGGCCGTGGTCGTGTTCGGATAGGTCGTGCGGGTGGCGAGCGGTGCGACGGTGCTGCCGTCATTCGATCGAACGAGGAAATAGGTGAACGCCTCCTGGGGCACGGCCGCGCCGAGTTCGCCCCGCCTCAGGGCAGTGCCCGACACGAACCGATCCACGCTGCCGGCCGTCGTGGCCGCGGCGGTCGTGGTCGTGGCGTAGGTCGTGACGTCGATCCGACCGGTCGTGTCGTTGATGTATTGGAAGTTGCCGGCGACCTCGTTGAGGAGATCGGGGTATTGCTCGATGACGGCGAGGTTTGCCGGCAGCGCGATCGCCTCGGGGCTGGCGACCCAGACCGCCTGGCCCCGGAAGTCGTAGCGGGTGTACGTGCCGTATTGCCTCGTGATGCCGCCGTCGGTCGTGCGGATCACCTCGAGCAACGGCTGGCTGCGGGCGTTACAGTAGACGATCCGCTGCGTGTTGTCAGGGCGGGTCTCGGTGGTCTTGGTGCGCCAGTCGCGATTGGCATCGCTGACGGGCAGCGCGCTCCGCGCATACGCATACGTAAACTGCCCGATGCCACCCGTGCATGCGGAGCAACCGGCCCCCTGCCTGTCGTGGCGAATCACCCGGTTCTGCGCGTCGTAGGCGTAGAAGTTGGTGGCGAAGGGGGCGACGGCCGAGTTCGTGGCCGTCGTCAGGCTGACCCCCGCGGCGACGGCCCGGCGGTCGCCGTCAAGGTCGAACGTGTATTGCAACAGCGAACCGCCCGCGGCGGCGGCCGTGTAGCGATACGTTCGGTAGTCCACGACGCCGCCCGCCGCGTTGCGCACGCTGACGGTCCTCAGGTCGCCACGCGTACCACCCGCGGCTCCGCTGCCGTAGTAGTCAAACAGGACCCTGCGCACGAGCGTGCCGTCGCCCCGGGTGACATCGATCTGACTCACCTTGCCGGGATTCTGGGAATCCGTTGCCGGGCGGTATGAGTAGGTGTGGACCTCCTGAGGCGTCTGCTGCCAGGCCAGAAACGTGCTGACTGATGCGGTGGATCCATCGGCGTTGAACGCATAGGACAGCCGGTTGAAAGAAGCATCAACGCGGGACAGCAGTTGGCCGCGGGCGGCGGCCGGAATCGACGCGTCGTGGCCCTGGAATGTCAGCGTGGATCCGCCCGCCGTGCGGAAGACGAACTGCCCGCCTGCAAGGGTCAGCCGGTCGGATGAGCCCGGGAGGCTGGTTCGCTCGAAGACGGGCACGCTGCCCGCCGGGGCGACGTTGCGAAATACGCGATGGTCGTTGCCGCCGAAGTCCAGCGACACGAATGCCGGGCTGCCGGCGTTCGTGCCGAACACCGACACCGTCGGCGCATCGCTGCGTGACCAGCCGTTGCCGAACGGCGCGGGCAGGGCGGTCGAGGGGCCGCCCGTCGCGTCGCGCTGCAGCCCGAATGACGGGCTCAGCGTGCCCTCGCTCACGATCGGGCCCTCAAAAAACCGGAGCTTGCCGTCGGCTGCGGACGGGCCCGGTGTCGGACAGCGCGTGCACACGTCGCCTTCGAAGCCGGTGTCGGGCGGCACCGCGCTCAATGTCACCCAGCCCCCGGAGAAGAACCCTACGGTGTCGATCAGCTCCAGCGTTACGGCGAAACTGGAAACGCTTACCGTGGTCGAGCCTCCGCCCGCGTACCCGGTGCCAAGTCTCGTTCCGTTGATCCGCAGATCGTCGTCTGCCTCCCATGAAACGTTCAGCACGGCCGGCAAGGGCGTCTCGCTCGGAAGCGTCACGACGCGGGTCTCCATGACCACTTCCCCGTATGGCCGATTCCCGAGGTTGCTGTACGAGGCGAAATCCACCCGGGTTGACCAGCCAGCAAGCATGGCCCGCCGTTCGAGTTGCTCGAGCAGAATCGGCCGCCGGTCACGGGTCAGGCCGCGGTTTCGGGCCCGGTCCGGGCGGGGCTGTGTGCGCCGGGAACGGGCGGACAAGCGACCTTTTTTCGCGGCAGACATGGAAGGCTCCTGGAACGAGTGGGTGTGGTGTCGGGCGGCGGTGCCGCGCGACGGCGGATGTGGGCGGAAAGCGAGGCGGAGATCGGGCGGGGTGACGGAGGGATCGGCGGACGGGGAGGATCGTACATCAGCCGAGGGGTGTGTCGTCAACGGGCTGGTTCGTGAGATCTGTGTGATCCCGGCCAGCCACGGCTTGGCGAGCAACGCGGGCGGCGGAGCGTGGGCTTACTGACCGATGAAAAGTAGATTCATGAGCAGCAGCGACAAATCCCCGTCGCGATGCGACGGCAGACGATGAATGGTTTATTCATGCCTCAATGAAGCCGGCGACGCTCCCGCCGCTCACCACGCGGACGCCCACGCCGAGGATGGTGTTGCCGTCCGCGAACGCTCCGGCGGAGACGGCCACCTGGCCGAACGGCGTGTAGGCGATTCGGCCCGTTTCAAAACCGGCGGGCGCGGGCTCGACGGCCTGCACGGGGTTGCCGGTGATCGTGTTGCTCGCGGCGGCGTTTCGAGAAACCCGCTCCGGACGCCCGGGCCGCTCCTCCCTACGCTTACGAGTCGCTCATCAGCCGGAAGACCGTGGCGGAAGTGCCATTGACCGGGCTATCCTTCGCTCGACCTCGTCCAGCGGCGGCGGGGTGAAGGGCTTGGTGGCGGCCGGCTTCTCCTCCGCGGCGGCCGGCAGGGCGGATGCCGCGCCGAGGAGGGCCGGAGGCCGGGGCCTGAGCAGGGCAGGGTGAGCGGCCGTCCCGCGCGGCGTCAGGGGAAGCGGTGGCCGAGCTTCTCGCGCTTCGTGGCCAGGTATTTCTCGTTGAACTCGTGCACCGGCGGCAGGATCGGCACCTGGTCCACCACCTCGAGGTCGAAGCCGCCGTAGATGAAGGCGTCGGTCTTCTTGGGGTTGTTGGTCAGCAGCCGCACCCGGCGCAGGCCCAGATCCTTGAGCAGCTGGATGCCGATGCCGTAGTCGCGCGAATCGGCCTTGAAGCCGAGGGCGAGGTTGGCCTCGACCGTGTCGAGCCCCTTGTCCTGGAGCTGGTAGGCCTTGATCTTCTCCACGAGGCCGATGCCGCGGCCCTCCTGCGGCAGGTAGACGAGCACCCCCGCGCCCTCGCGGCCGATCATGTCGAGGGCCATGTGGAGCTGGTCGCCGCAGTCGCACCGCAGGCTGTCGAGGAGGTCGCCGGTGAAGCAGGAGGAGTGGAGTCGCACCAGCGGGGCCGCGGCCGCGGCGACGTCCCCCATCACCAGCACGATCGGCTGCTGGGTCTCGTACTTGACGCCGTAGGCGATGACGCGGAACCGGCCCCAGCGGGTCGGCAGGTCGGCCTCGGCGATCCGCTCGACGAGTTTTTCACGCGTTCGACGGTGGCGGATCAGCTGTTCGATCGAGATGATCTCCAGCCCGTGCTCCGCCGCGAGCGCGAACAGCGCGTCGCGATCGGCCCGGTTGCCGGCGTCGTCGAGGATCTCGCAGAGCACGCCGGCCGGGGCGAGGCCCGCCATCCGCGCCAGGTCCACCGCCGCCTCGGTGTGGCCGGCCCGCCGCAGCACGCCCCCCTCCTTGGCCACGAGGGGGAACAGGTGGCCCGGGCGGACGAAGTCGGTGGGTCTGCTCTCCGGATCGAGGATCGCCGTGATCGCCGTCGCCCGCTCGGCGGCCGTGATACCCGTGCGTGCCGAGCGGTGGTCCACCGGCACGGTGAACGCGGTGCCGAGGGGCGTCGAATTGGCCTCGACCATCATCGGCAGATCGAGCCGCCGGGCGACGTCCGGCAGGATCGGCATACAGACCTGGCCGCGGCCGCGGCTGATCATGAAATTGACGATCTCGGTCGTCGCCTTGTCGGCGGCGCAGACGAAGTCACCCTCGTTTTCCCGGTCCTCGGCATCGACGACGATCACCACCTGGCCGCGGGCGATCGCGGCCACGGCGGCCTCGACGGTGGAAAAACGGGCGGGCATGGGGCCGTGGCTGGCAAAGGAATCACGAAGTCGCGCGGCTGGCTGCCGGGGCGCCTGCCCTAAGTATAGATGGCGAACGATGGACGCGGAGCCGTCCCCAGGCCACCGGCGGCCGGGGTGCAATCGGCCCAGGCGGGCCCATCAGGGCCGGATCAGAGCCCAAACAGGCCGGAAAATGCCTGTCCTTATTGGCCAGAACGTGCCTGTCCTTTTCGTCTTTTCGTCCCGCCTCGCGCCGGCTGTCCGCTCCTGCTCGGGCGGATTACGCTAAAGGAATCGCCGTTTGCCGCGACCGGGCACGGCTCGCTGCCGATGGGGCGGCGGCACCCCGAAAAATCCTCCCATGCTCGACCGCGAGGAAGACGTCGAACAGGCCCACCTGTTCCGCTCGCTGGCCGAGCGGATCGCGGCCGGCTTCGCCACGCAGGAGGCGCTCGTCGCCATCGGCGAAGAGGTGCTGGCGACGACGAAGCTGCCGCTGGCGATCGACTACCTGGCGACCGAACTCCGGCTCGTGGGCACGCTCTCCACGGCGATGACCCGGCTGGCGCACTACTTCACCCCGTTCCAGGCCTTCGTGATGCGCGAGGCGGAGCAGGAAGGGGGCCGGTTCGACATCCGCACCGCCCTGGCGGTGCTGGAACGCGAGGCCAGCTATCGGGCCGAGGGAGCGACGCCGCAGGGGCTGTTCTTCTATCGATTCGAGTGCCTGTCGCGGAACCGGCTCGACTACGGCCACGGGCTGGCGGCCGTCGCTGCCGACGACATCTTCAGCGCGGACTGGCAGGATTGGATCGGCATGGTCGCCCGGCAGGTGGGCTTGGTGGATCTCGCCGAGCTCGTCTACGTGCGCAGCCCCGAGTCCCGCCGGCAGGGGCGGCCCGACTCGCCATCGGAGTCGGCGGTCGCCGCCGCGCCGCCGATCCTGTTCGGCGCCGCCGAGGGCCGGATCGCCCGGGCCAACCGCGGCAAGGATCCGCTGTTCCTGTTCGCGGCGTTGCAGCGGCAGCTCGGCTATCCGCTGCCGCCGCGGCCCGCGCCGGTGGTGCCGACCGCCGACACGCCGGCGGCCCTCGCCCGGCGGCTCGAACGGTTGGAGATGCGGGTCAAGCTCCTCGAGGAGGAGGCCCGCGGCGGCATCGACCTCTCCCGGTTCGATCCCAAGCATTTTCCGGCGCCGCCGGACGAACCGCATGGCTGACGTCGCCACGCCGCGCACCGATGCGGCCGCGATCTGGGAGGCGGCGATCGACGGCGTCCGGCCGGAGCGGCTCGTCGCCGCCAGGCTCGCCGTCGTCGATGGCGAGGTCCTGCTCGACGGCCGGCCGCTCGAGCCGCCGCTGTGGCTCGACGATGCCGGGCGGATCGTCGTCGTCGGGGCGGGCAAGGCCGTCGCCGGACTGGCGGCCGGCGTCGAGACGCTGCTCGGCCCCGACCGGCTGCGCCGCCACGCGGTGGCCGGCCTCGTGAGCGTGCCCGCGGGCTCGGGCCGCGTCCTCACCCGGATCGAGGTCCGCGAGACCCGGCCCGCGGCCGCGAACCTGCCGACTGCGGAGGTCGTCGCCGCGACGCGGGAGATGCTCGCGCTGCTGCGCGGCCTGGGGCCGCGGGACGTCGCCGTGGCCGTGGTCAGCGGCGGTGGCTCGGCGCTCCTCTGCCTGCCGCGGCCGGGCGTGCCGCTGGCCGAGAAGGTGGCCGTGGCAAAGTTTCTGGCCGAGGCCGGCGCCGACATCCACGAGCTCAACCTCGTGCGTCAGGCGGCGAGCGACGTGAAGGGGGGCGGCCTTGCCCGCGCATGCGGCGCCGGCAGGCTGCTCGTGCTCGTGCTCTCCGACGTCGTCGGCGATCCGCTCGACGTGATCGCGTCGGGCCCGTGCATGCCCGGCGTGCCCTGCCCGCGCGCGTCGCTCGCCGTCCTCGAGCGATTCGGCGTCGGCCCGGCGGGGATCGCGCCGAATCTGGTCGCGGCGATCGCGGCTGCCGCCGAACGATCGCGGGCCGACGGGGGCGCTGCGCCGGCAGCGCCAGCCGACGGCCTGCCCGGCGATTGGACGACGCCCGGCGGTTGCCGGGTGACGCACGTGCTCCTCGGCGGGAACGACACCGCGGTCGCCGCCGCCACGGCCCGGGCGGAAGCCCTCGGCTATGCCGTGACCGCCCGCACCGCGCGGCCTGCTGCCATGGGCGAAACGGCCACGGACGTCGGCCGGCGGCTCGCGGCCGAGGGGCAGACACTCGCCGCCGCCGCGGCGCGGGACGGCCTGCCGCGGGCGATCGTCGAGGGGGGCGAGGCGACGGTGACCGTGCCCGCCGACCATGGCCGCGGCGGACGCAACCAGCAGACGGTCGCGGCGGCGCTCGCGGCCGTGGCATCGCCCTGGCCTGCCGGGCTTGTGATCGCGAGTATCGGCACCGATGGCGAGGACGGGCCGACGACGGCGGCCGGCGGCCTGGCGGCGGCCGACGTGCAGGAGGCGATATCGTCCCGTGGACTCGATGTCGCGCGGGCCGTCGCCCGCTGCGATGCCCTGTCGCTGCTGGAATCCGCCGGCGGGCTCGTCGTCACCGGCCCCACCGGCACCAACGTCGCCGACCTGCGGATCGTCCTCGCCCGTCCGCCGGCCACCGGCCCCGCTGCCGGGGCCGGTGGCCCGCGCGGTGACGGCGGCGTCAGATAGTCCGGGGGATGAACCGGCGGCGAACCCGCCAGCCGAGACCGGCGAGGACGCCGACCGTCGCCAGTCCGACGCCCCCCGGCTCCGGGCACAGGGTCACGCCCTTGATCTGCACCGAGTTGAGCTCCC
>JBIKKQ010000148.1:0-8451 GCA_044360305.1 Pirellulales bacterium | reverse complement strand
CACCCTCCAGCGGGCCGCGGTGTCCGCACCCATTGTTCCGACGACTTCCTCTGGCTCCCGGCGGCCGTCTGCCGCTACGTGCAGGCGACGGGCGACACGGGCGTGCTCGACGAACAAGTGCCGTTCCTGCATGGCCGACAGCTGCGCGCGGATGAGGAATCGCTGTACGACCTGCCGCAGTCGGGGCCGTCCACGGCCCCCCTGTACGAGCACTGCGTACGTGCCGTCGAGCATGCCCTTCGCTTCGGCGTTCATGGCCTGCCGCTGTTCGGTGGTGGCGACTGGAACGACGGCATGAACCTCGTCGGCCATGATGGCAGCGGAGAGAGCGTGTGGCTGGCCTTCTTTCTGTATGACGTTCTGAACCGCTTCGGCAGACTTGCCGAACTCCGCGGCGATCACACGACAGCCGATCGCTGGTCCATAGAGGCAGGTCGCCTCCGCGCCAACGTGGATGACAACGCCTGGGATGGCTCCTGGTACCGACGCGGCAGCTTTGACGACGGATTGCCCCTTGGGTCGGCGAGTTCCGCGGAATGCCAGATCGATTCAGTCTCCCAGAGTTGGGCCGTGCTGTCGGCTGCGGCTCCTCAGACCCGAGCCGTCGAGGGGATGAACAGCGTCGATGCACTGCTGGTCTCCCGTCCTGACCGACTTGTGAAGCTGCTGGCACCCCCGTTCGACACGGCAGTTCTCGAGCCCGGCTACATCAAGGGCTATCCACCTGGTGTCCGCGAGAACGGTGGTCAATACACGCATGCAGCGGTGTGGGCGGCGATGGCGTTCGCGGCATTGGGCAACCACGCCCGCGCCTGGGAGCTGTTTTGGCTCATCAACCCGGTGAGCCATGGCAATACACCCGAGGCTATCGCCACCTACCGCGTCGAGCCCTACGTGGTGGCGGCGGACATCTGCTCGGTCGCGCCGCACGCCGGCCGCGGTGGCTGGACCTGGTACACCGGATCGGCCAGTTGGATGTATCGCCTGCTCGTGGAGTCGCTGCTCGGAATCGAACGGGAAGGCACGACGCTCCGACTGTCTCCCCATCCACCCCGCGACTGGCCCGCCTACACGATCCGCTACCGGTATCAACAAACCACCTACCGGATCACGGTTCATCATCCCGGACATGGCGTCCGCGAGCCCGGGCCGATCCGCACCATGCTGATCGATGGCGTGCTGCAGGCCGATCACACAATCCACTTGATGGACGATTCCCACGAACACATCGTCGAGATTGAATTGGAGTGAGACACCAGGCAGAGGACGTTCCCCGGCACTTCCATATCCGTTCGACGAACGATGCGCGGCTGGTGGGATGGTCACCCGTGGGGCGGCCGACGCTGGGCGAGTTTGCCGGCGGGATGCTCGTCGTGGCGGCCGTGCACGAACGTCGCCGTCCATTCCGCGAGCCTTCTGCCCAGGCACCTGCAGGCAGCCTGGGTCTGCTCGTCGCCGGGTGCCTTGGCTGAGACCGCCCCGTAGTGCAGCGTCATGTCCCGTGACACGTAGTCCGTCACGCCGAAGACCAGGAACCCGAAGTTCATGAGCACCGTCAGGATGCTCTGGCAGGCCAGTTCCATGCCCCCGCCCCAGCCGCCTGCGGAACTGAACGCACAGCCGATCTTGCCGTCGATCTTCATCCAGTGCGGGCCCATCTCCTCGTCCCAGAATTTCTTCATCGGCCAGGAGAGCACGCCCATGTTCGTGGGGCTGCCGACGGCGACCCCATCCGCCCACAGCACGTCGTCGGCGCTGGCACGATCAGGGCCATCGGCGGCGATTCTGCGGAGCCTGACCTCGACGCCCTGGATTTCCCGGGCACCGTCCGCGACGAACGTGGCCATCTGCTCGACGTTGCCGGTCTGCGAGTGATACAGCACGAGGATCTTCACATGGTTGCTGGAGGACACGGGCTGGCTCCCTGGGGTGTGACCAACGGCGTTCGGCTGCCCTGACCGGGCGACGACGCGGGCAAGAACGTACCACGAACGGCGAAGTGTCCGCGTTCTGTTTTTGGCCGAGCGCCCGCCTGCGGCAGGAAGAGCCTGACGTTAGACTTGGTGGGGATGCGGGACCAACCAGAAGGAGCCGACCATGATCGCGACGAGACTCCCCCTGCTGCTGGCTGTGCTTCTCTTGCAGGCCGTCGCGGAAGAAGCCCTCCAGCCAGTCCTGGACTTTGCCGGCCCCGACGCCGCCCAAAAGTGGCAGGCCGTCAACGATGGCGTGATGGGCGGAGTCTCGGACGGCCGGTTCAGGATCACCGCCGAGAAGACGCTGGAGTTCTCCGGCACGCTCTCGCTGGAAAACAACGGCGGCTTCGCGTCAGTCCGGACCAAGCCCACCGACCTGGATATCAAAACCGGGGACACGATCATCGTCCGCGTGAAAGGCGACGGCCGGGAGTACGTCCTCAACATCTACACGAAGAGCCGCCGGATGGCTTTTTCGTACCGGGCGCCGCTGCCGACCACGAAAGACAAGTGGACAGAGGTGAAAGTCCCGCTCGAAGACTGCATCCCCACCGCGTTCGGCAGGCGGGTTCAGGGCATGGGGCCGGTCGAGCCGGGGCAGATCAACGGGCTGGGCTTCATGCTCAGCGACAAGAAGCCCGGAAAGTTTCAGATGCAGGTCGAGTGGGTGAAGGTCGAGCGGGCTGAGAAATAGCCCCGGCGTCGCGCTCATTCAGACTGGGTCGCGGTCGAAATCGTCGTCGCGTTCAGCGTTCGGGCAGTGGTAGACGTCGATCATCCCGGCCCCTTTGAACCCCCCCGCCGCCCACCACGGAGGCGTCGTGGCTCACCCGGTCCAATTCCGCCCGCGACAGATCCGTCGCTTTTGCTGCGCACCGGTCGGCAGAAGGTCCGGGTGCCGAACGTCGGCGGTCGGGACGGCGGCGGGCAGTATCCGTCCAGCGTGGTGCACAACGATCGGCTTTACGTCCTGTATTCTCTGGACAAGGAAGACATCTGGATCTCGTCCGTGGCGGTTCGAGACCTTGGTATCGAAGTCATGAAAGCACGGCGGTCATCGGAACGAACAGCGACGGAAACACACACGGCAAAGGAGGATGGGTGTGGTCGGATCATTGATGACGGGAGTGAGGACAAGGATGGGTCTGTTGATGGTACTCGTGATCGTCAGTCGCTTGGCGGTGGCCGCGGACGCCACAACCAACGACTCGGATCTGCTTCGGACCAGCCATCTCTCCCGATTGGCGGAGTGGGTGCACAAAGACTATCGCATGCAGAAACATTTCCAGACCCTGCTCCGTGAGCCGCACTTTCTTCAGCCGGACGGGGAAAAGAGCGGATTGGTAGGCGCCTACTTCGCCAACATGAACTTCGAGGGCACTCCTGCTTTCACGCGTGTGGACAGGGAGGTTCGTTTCTCGTGGGGAGATGACGCGCCGCGCGAGGGGTTTCCTTCCGATACCTTCTCGGTGCGCTGGACGGGCAAGATCAAGCCGAAACAGGATGGCGACTACGTCTTCTACCTGTGCTCCGACGACGGCAGCCGTATCTACGTTGACGGCAAACTGCTTGTCGACAACTGGGGGAATCACGGCCCGCAGCTCCGGGATGGAACCCTAACGCTCAAAGGCGGACAGTCCTACGATCTCCAGATCGACTACTACGACAAGAGCTGGAACGCCGTGGCACAGATGGCCTGGGGTCCGGCTGCGCCCTGCCCTTGGCAGGTGGACGGCGGAGGGATCGTGTCGTCGCTGGATGCCGGGAGCATCGACACCCTGCTCGACGTGCCGGAGTCCGGGTCGTATCGGGTTTCGCTGCGGCATCAGATCGGTGTCCAGGAGGCGGTTCCCGTCACCTTGGATCTGCGCCCGCAGAAAGCCCTCGAATCCGAACCGCAGGCAGGCGCCGCGGCCAGCCTCACTCGCTATGTCGATGCGGGGCGCGGCCTGGAGCACACGTACGGGAAGACGCCCTTGCCGGGCGGGAAGACCGGACGGGAGATCGAGGAGCAGTTGCCGATCCGGTTCGAGCACGAAGCCGAACTCTCCGCGGCGCATGCGACGCATGCCATGGTGTGGGAACACTGGGACGTGGAACTGAAAAAGGGGGTGTATCGCGCGACGCTGGCGGCGCAGAAGAAGGGTGTGCGAGCGCACTCCCTGTTCCTGTCCCGGAGCAAGGAGTTCCGGCCGAGCGTCGGCGACCTGAGGCGGAATCCTTCGTTGGGCCGGATTTACACGCGGTTCCGCGTCACGAGCAAGGGCGAAAGCAAGGGGACACCGGTCACGGTGAAGGCCGGCGGGTGGAACGTTGGCCAGGCGCCGGCCACTCCGGAGGGCAAATGGACCCCTTTCATCGAAGCCACGAACGCGATTATGCCGAGACCGGGCGCATGGTCCTCCTGCCCCCTGGACGTCGCCGGCGTGACGAATGGGGAACTCGAGGTTCAGTTCTCGTGGCATCCCGGCGGCGATGCGGAATCCGTGACCGTGAAGACCGGGCTCGGCGGGGGGCGCGCCCTGCTGCGCGTGCCGCATGGGGACTGGACCGCCTCCGCGCGGGCCGGTGTGCCGGCATGGGGCATGTGGAGCGACAAACCCGTCCGGGAGATCCTGACGCAGGAAGCGGTACTCGACAAATACTTCACGTGGGCGAAGGCGGCGGAGGAGAAGCTGAAACTCAAGCCGGACCACCCACGGACCAAGGCCATCCGGTTGTACACGGGCAACGGCGTGCTTCCCGCGAACCGGGATCGGGCCTCGGAAATGCTGGCCCGCCTGGGCATCAACTGGATTGAGGATGTGTCGCCGGAAATCGCCCGCCGGTACGGGCTTTCCGACGAGCACGTCGCCTACAACACGCGGGATGCGGACGGCCTGGCGGCTTCGCGGAGCGAAGCCGCCCGCGCGAAACTGACCCGGGTCAAGGTCGGGGACGAGATATCGACGTACACGGCTCACTCCGTCGTGAACGGGAATGCCGCAAAGCTTGAGGCATTTCGCGCCTACCTGGCGGAGCAGGCCGCCGTGAACGGCGCGAAACCGGAGGCCTTCTTTGACGTGCGTGATCCGAAGGAGCTCACCTGCATTGACAGGCTGCCGGAAAAACCCAGCCTGTTCGATCGGCGTCTGTTCTATCATTCCCAGCGATTCTGCCACCTGACCAGCGCTGACGATTATCGGGAAGTGGTCCGCGGATTCGAGCAGCACTTTCCGAATGTTCGCGTGTACAACAACTATTCGCCCCATCCCGTCTTCCTGACCGGGGAGACGATGAACCATTCCGACTGGTTCGTCCTGTGCCGCAACCGGGCGCAGACGCTCGCCTGGGCGGAGGATTGGGCATTCCTGGGGGACTGGTCGCTGAACACGGCCTACGAGTGCACGAGCTTCTACGCGGCGCTGGTGGAGTGTGCGGCCCGCAAGCACGGCTATCCGGCGGGGTTCTATGTCAATTCCAATTGCGGCGGCAGTGGCCAGAAGATCTTCGGCTGCCTGGCCGCGGGTGTGACCTGGCTGCATCTCTATGACTGGGGCCCGCTCGACGTCTGGGCGGACGGCAGCAATAGCTGGAGCGACTCAAACCCGATGGAATACTTTTCGATTCTCTGCGCCACCGCCACGCTGGGGCCGGCGGACGAGATCATCGGAAAAGGACGGCGCGAGCCCCGCCGGACAGCGATCCTCTACAACCGCAGCCACGAAATCGTCAACGGCGGCAGGGGCCGCCTGAACCACGATTGGATGTGGACGTTTATCGCCCTCAAACACGCGAGGATTCCGGTGGAGGTCATCATCGAGGAGGACCTGAACCCTGAAGACTTGAAGCGATATGACGTCGTCTTCGCCGGGGGGATCAACCTGGAGCGGCGGCATGTAACCGCCCTGAAGCGGTGGGTCGAGGACGGCGGACTGCTGATCGGCACGGGTGGTGCGGGATGCTGGAATGTCTATGGCGAGCCGCAGCCGCTGTCCGCGGAGCTGTTTGGCGCGCGCCAGCTGGAGGCGGGGGCGGACAAGCAGGCCTCGCTCCGCCGCGTGAGGACGCCGGCGTCGGACTGGTACCCGGCCGGCGAATACCAGTCGTCAGCCGATCTGGCTTTCATCCTCGAGCCAACGACGGCCAAGCCGTTGGGCACGTATGGTGGCGGGGAGTGCGCGGCGACGATCAATGCCGTCGGAAAAGGGCATGCGATCCTGTTGGGTTTCCGGCCAGGCTGGGTGTTCTCGCACAACGCCCAGTCGTACGCCGGTGGTGTTCGCGAGTGGCTGGCCGCGCCGCTCCTGAAGCGACTGGGGCGGCAGCGGGTGGAATTCGACTACGGCCCGGTCGAAGCCACGTTGTTCGAGCACGACAGCGGGCTGGCGGTCACGCTCGCCCACTTCGGGCTCTACGCACAATACGGGGGTGGCTGGGCGTCACCGTTCGATGTGCGGCTGTCGGTTCAGACCGACCGGCCCATCCGGGAGGTATCGAGCGTCCGACGTGGCCCACTGGAGTGGAAAAGGGAGGGGGATCGCATCGAAATCAAGGGCCCACGCCTGGAGCCGGTCGATGTGGTGATCTTGAAGTGAGGAAATACGGACACCCCGAACGGACTGACCGGGTTTGGATTTCCTGTACCAGGGGAAATGAGGGTTTAGGAACAGAGTGCCTCACCACAGGCGGCGTCTTCGCGGCCGGCAGCATGATCTACGCGGCGAAACCGGTCGCATCCAGCCGGTCGCAATCGAAATGCTGGGCTACGCTACGGGCCTGTCGTTCAGCATCGAGGATCGCTTGGGTGACTCCGCGGTCATCGAGTACATCGACGGCGTTGCGGAGATCCGTCACGGGCGGCAGTACCGGGTCGTGACCAACACAAAGCTCGACGTCGCCGAGACGCTCCTGGCGAAGTTCGACTTCAAGTCTGCCACGAACACCGTGACGATTCCCGGCAACTCCAACAGCGAGGATCGCTTCGTCCGGGCTTCCTTATAAAGCCACTTGCTCAGCTGCGTGACACCCCGCAGCCGGCTCGAGGCTCAGGCAGCGTTGATGTCGGGGGGCGATCCATTGGCAGGGCTACCCTGGTGATAGAGACTGGTTCCATTCATGGGGGCAGTTCACTGGGACGACGAACGGAACTGGCTGGATAAGCCGAGCCGTTTCGGCTGCTCGTCAACTAGCCGCGGCTTCGGGACGGGATATCCAGCCACAGAGCCTTCAAGGACAGATTCACATCCCGAATAAACAACACGAGGGACCCTATCAGCGAGCACAAGCACCCAACGAAGAGCACCACGATCACGCCTGCGATCTCGAGCCTCAGCAGAGCAGCGCAAAACAGCAGGCTGACGAGTACGGCAACAAGGAGCACGCTGAAGGCCGCCAGAGCGATGCTGGCCCGTAGGATTCTCGCCCGCTGGGAAAGAATTTCCAGCTTCGCGTAGTGGGCCTCGAGTTCATCGGCTTCAGCGACGTCACACTCATCCGCGACCAGCCGCGCACGGTCAATGACTCGCGCAATCCTGTTGTTCATGCACAACAGCAGCAGTCCCACGCCCGAGATCACAATAACCGGGCCAGTCGCCAGTTGCAGCGTAGGGATCAGCGATTCAAGTGAAAGCAGATCTTGACCCATGCTCGCGCCGTGCATCTCGTGGGCTAGGTACCGAGGCAGGGCTGGGGTGCGCGTGCCTCAGATGGTTCTCCGGCCACGCAGTGGAACTCCGTTGGCAGGCTCTCCGGGCGCTCACCGTAGGCCTCCTGCATTGCCCAGGCCGCTCCTATGTATTCGCGAAAGTGGGCGTCCATGCGTTGATGCTCCTCTGCTCTCTCGAAACCGCAGGACTCCACAGGTTTTAACGCCGCCCAAGCCCCCCGTACCCAGAGATAAAAATGGCCACATCCACATCTCCATCAACAACCCGACAACCGCTGGCCCGATCGGCCGCCTGCCAGATGCCCGTGGCCTGCCTTGGAAATCCTGATCCAGCGGATATGAAGGTCTACTGCCCTGAGGGCAAGGAGACTTTCGATGACGACGAGACGACGGAAGAAGCACCGTCCCGAGGAGATCGTTGCGAAGCTGCGTGATGCGGAAGCGATGCTGAACGCAGGCAAGGATCTTGCGGCGGTGCTGCAGGCCTTGGAGGTCAGCGAGTCGACGTTCGATCGCTGGCGGCCCGGGCACCGCCGCGAAGCGGTGGTCGTCGGCGGGATGAAGTGTGAGGAAGCCAAGAGGCTGAAGCAGCCTGAGGATGAGAACAAGCGGCTGAAGACCTTGGTGGCGGATCTGTTCCTCGACAACCAGATGCTCAAGCATCTCTCGAAGGGAAACTGGTAAGCCCTTCCCGGAAGTGAGCGGCAGTTGCGGAACTCCAGCGGGAGTTCCGCGTTTCCGAGCGAAGGGCTTGCAAGGTGGTTGGCCAGCCGCGGAGTAGTCAGCGTTTCGAGGGCAAGCCCCGGACGGACGAAGCACCGCTGGTGA
>JBIKKQ010000081.1:0-15211 GCA_044360305.1 Pirellulales bacterium | reverse complement strand
CTTGAGGGCGTCGATCCGTTCCAGGGCCTCGAGGATCTCGTCCTCGAGGACCTTCGTCGCCATGGCGTCGGCGGCGAGCTGCTCCTTGAGCGCCTGGTATTCGCGGTTGGTCTTGCAGGCGTTGAGTTTGCCCTCGAGGTCGCGGTGCTTGACTTCGGCCGACTTGAGCTGCAATTGCTTCTGGTCGGCGGCCATCCGCGCCTTCTTGACGTCGTCCTGGGCCGCGGCCTTGCGGGCCTCGGTGGCCTCCAGCTGCCGCGTGCCGGCGGCGACCTTGCGCGGACCGGCAGTCTGCCTGTCGCGCAGGTCGGCGAGTTGCCGGTGGATACGGTGCAGGGTGCGGAGGGTGGCGGCGGAGACGGCGACGGCCATGCGGCGAACCTGCTTCGGGACGGGAGACGCGAGTCCGAACAGTCTAGCAGACTCTGGAATCAATTTTGCCGGGCCGTTCTCGGCGAGGAACGGGCGCAAGTCTTTGCGCAGAAGCGATGCCGCGCCGTCCCCCGGCCGGGCGGGCCGGCCGGGGAACGCGGGCGCGTTGCCAACGGTCGCGGGGCGGCTCAGTTGGCCGAACCGGCGGCGCCCTCGAGGAAGTTTTCCAGTTGCCGCGACCGGACCGGGTGCTGGAGCTTCTTCACCGCCTTGGCCTCGATCTGCCGGACACGCTCGCGGGTCACGCGGAAGATCCGCCCCACCTCCTCGAGCGTGTAGGTGTAGCCGTCGGTGAGGCCGTACCGCAGCCGGATGATCTCCCGCTCCCGGTACGTGAGCGTCTTGAGGAGTGTCTCGATCCGGTCGCGAAGCAGGCCGTGGGTCGTGGAGTGCGTCGGGCTGGCCACGCTGGCATCCTCGACGAACTCGCTGAAGCTGGCGTCCTCGCTCTCCCCGACCGGCCGGTCGAGGCTCATCGGCTGCCGCCCCATGTCGAGCACCCGCCTGGCCTCCTCCACCGGAACCCCGGCCGCATGGGCGATCTCCTCCGGCGCCGGCTCACGGCCGAGCTCGTGGAGGAGCTTCTTGGCGGTCGTCCGCAGCTTGGAGAGGACGTCGATCATGTGCACCGGGATGCGGATCGTCCGCGCCTGGTCGGCGATGGCCCGCGTGATCGCCTGGCGGATCCACCACGTGGCGTAGGTCGAGAACTTGAACCCGCGCCGGTACTCGTACTTGTCCACCGCCCGCATCAGCCCCGTGTTCCCCTCCTGGATGAGGTCGAGGAAGGAAAGGCCGCGGTTGCGGTACTTCTTGGCGATCGAGACCACGAGCCGGAGGTTCGACGCCGACAGGTTCCGCTTCGCCGCCTCGTATTCGGTCCGCAGCTTCTCCAGCACCTGCACCCGGGTGCGGAGCGACCGCGGGCTCTCCAGCGTGGTGAGCATCAGGTCGCGCAGCTCCTTGCGCATGTCGTCGCGGTCGGTGGTGGCGATCGTGCCCGCCTTCATCAGCCGCAGGTCCTGCTGGAGCCGGTCCATGCGGGCCGACATGCCGCGCAGGATCTTCACCAGCGGCTGCACCCGGCGGGTCCGCAGGCTGAGCTCCTCGACGAGGACCAGCGACTTGGCCCGGTTGCGCCGGAACCGGAGCCGGGCCTCGCGGGCGTCGGCGGCGGACGTCCGCCGGCTGACGAGCAGGCGGAAGTCGGCCCGACTGGCCTCCATCAGGTGGTCGAGCGTCTTCAGGTTGTGGGGCATCCGCGACTGGATCTGGTCCTTGGTGAGCCGCTCGGTGAGCGAGACCTTGATCGTCCGGTCGAAGGGGAGTTGCCCCTCGTGGACGCGGCGGAGCGTGTCGACGGTCGTGCGCAGCGAGTAGGCGCTGCCGAGGACGGCGCGGCGGAACCGCTTCCGCGTGACCTCGATCCGCTTGGCGAGCGAGATCTCCTCGCGCCGGGTGAGCAGGGGAATCTCCGCCATCTGCGCCAGATACATGCGGATCGGGTCGTTGCCGGCGTTCGACGGCGGCGTCGTGATCGCCTCCTCGCGCCGGGCCGGCGCCGGGGCGGGCGCGGGAACCGCCTTGCCCGACTCCTGCTTCGACTCCTGCCGCGGCTCCGGCGGCGCGTCGACCAGTTCGATGCCCTGTTCCTCCAGGGCCACCAGCAGGGCGTCGATCTTCTCCGGATCGACCGCCTCGTCGGGGAGATAGGCGTTGACCTGGTCGAAGGTCAGGTAGCCGAGCGACCGGCCGAAGGCGATCAGCTTCGCGAGGTCGCCGTCGCCCTGGGGCTGGGCCGCGGACGCGGCCGGCGCCGGGAACGAGGCGGGCAGCCGGTTGACGGCCGTGGGGTTCTGCTTGTTCGCACCGTGGGAAACGCTCGACATCTTCGGTTCTCCTTCACCATCGTACCGTCCGCTCGCCAACCGCCCCCCGGACCGCCGGGGCGAATGCCCCGAAACGGCCGATCGCAGCGACGAGGTGGGCACCCTCACCCATCCTTGGGCTCGGTCATGCCCTGGACGACCCGCCGCTCCGCGACGAGCCGTTCCAGAAGTTCCGCTTCCGACCGGGAATCCAGCCGGGATGTTTTCAGGGCCCGGGCGCTCGCGTGCGCCTGCCGCTCGGCGGAGCGGCGGCGCAGGGCGTCCTCGAGGTGCCGGAGGCGTTCGCCGGCGTCGAGCGGCCGGCGGGACGCGGACGACTCGTCCGCCGCCACCAGCAGGCTCTGCAGGTCGGGATCGCCGATCTCAAGCAGCAGGGAGGGGAGCGCGACCGGCCGCCCCTCGCGGTGGAGCCGCTCGGCGGCGGCGAGCACGGTCCGGGCCGCGGTCGTCTCCAGGCCGGTGCCGTCGGGCTGCCGGACGATCAGGCCGATGCTGTCGGGCACCCCCACGAGCACCTCGATCACCTCGCGGTCCCAGGCGGGCAGCCGCGGCAGCGACGCGACTGCCGGCGCCGCCGGGGCGAGGGCCGGCTGCCCGGACGCGGATCGCAGGTCGCGGAGCCGGTTGGCGAGGACCTCGCGGGAGATGCCGAAGCGGCGCGAGAGCCGGCCGAGGATCTGGTCGGCGCGGAGCTGGCGCTGCGAGGGAGAGAGCGGCGACCGGGGCGAGACGCGGGCCAGCGCCCGGAGCACGCTCTCCAGGGCGGCAAGGGCGGCGTCGTCGCCGGCATCCGGGGCGAGGGAGGCGAGCGCCTCCTCCATGCGGTAGTCGAGCGGGTCGATGGCCGCCGCGACGAGGGACTCGAAGGCCTCCCGGCCATGTTCGAGGACGAACTCGCAGGGATCGACGCCGGCGGGCATCCGCGCGATCCGGACGTCGATCGGCTCGGCGAGCAGGACGTCGAGAATCTCGTTGGCCCGGCGCCGACCGGCGTCGTCGCCGTCGAGCAGGAGGACGATCCGGTCCGCGTAGCGGCGCAGGAGCTTGGCATGCCGCTCGCCGAGCGCGGTGCCGAGGACCGCGACGACGTCGTCGATTCCCACCTGCCGGGCGGCGAGGCAGTCGGTGTAGCCCTCGACGACCACGGCCCGGCGCGAGGCCGACATCGCCTGGCGGGCGGTGTCGAGGCCGTAGAGCATCGCGCTCTTGGAAAACAGCGGCGTCTCCGGGGAGTTGATGTATTTCGCCGGGTCGTCGGAGCCGGGGAGGACGCGGCCGCCGAAGGCGACGCAGCGGCCCTGGGGATCGCGGATCGGAAACATCACCCGGCTGCGGAAGCGATCGTAGTGGCCGGTCCGCTCCTGCCGCTCGACGGCGAGGCCGGCGCGGACGAGGTCGGTCGGCGAAATGCCCGCCGACGCGGCGTGTCGCAGCAGCCAGTCCCACGACTGGGGCGCGAACCCGAGTTGGAAGCGGTCGATCGTCCGCCGGTCGAGGCCCCGGCCGGCGAGGTAGTCGCGGGCCGGGCCGGCCTCGGCGGCCCCGAGCAGGCAGGCGTGGAACCGCTCGGCCGCCCAGCCGCAGACGCGGACGAGCGCGGCCCGGTCGTCGGTGGGAAGGCCGGCGCGGCCGCGGGGGATCTCGATCCCGGCCCGGTCGGCGAGCTGCTCGAGCGCCTCGCGGAACTCGAGCTTCTCCATCCGCATCACGAAGTTGAACACGTCGCCGCCGATGTCGCAGACCCAGCAGCGGAAGGTCTGCCGCTCGGGATTGATCTGCAGGCTCGGCCGGGAGTCGTCGTGCCACGGGCAGAGGCCGACGAGGCCGCGACCGGCACGCTTGAGCGAGATGTAGCCGCCGGCCAGATCGACGATGTCGATCGCGTCGCGGACCCGCTCCTTGAGGTCGTCGCGGGACGGCGGCAATGCGTGCGACTGGGCCAAGGCGCAACCTGCCTTCGGAGGGACGGGGAAACGAACGCCGGCGAAATCTAGGACCTGCGATGGAGCGGGTCAACGCCAGGAAATCGCGGCGCATCCCGCCCAGATTGCCGGCTCCGCCCCGACTGCCTGCATGCGGGGGTGTCGTGCCGGTCAGGCCGTCACGACATCAGGCGATCGACGCTGTCGATGAGCCGGTCCATCGGAAACGGCTTGCGGATGTAGTCATCCACGCCGAGCATCTCGGCATAGGCCTTGTGCCGCGCGCCCTCGTTGGCCGTGATCATGATGACCCGGACCGGGTCGGGCTTCGTCCGCCGCAGCCGCTCGAGGACGATGAAGCCACTGCGCTTCGGCATCATCATGTCGAGAACCACGAGATCGGGTGCATCCCGCTCCGCCATCACCGCTCCCTGGTTGCCGTCGCGGGCGATGAGGACGACGTAGCCCCGGGATTCGAGCACCGTCCGCATCGACTCGACGATCTCGGGATCGTCGTCCACGAGCAGGATCCGCTTGCTGGCGGCCGAAGCGGCCTCCTTTGCGGAGACCTTCGTGGCGACCCTGCGAGTTTGCTTTTGGGCTGGCATGGGGGGGGGGGGGGGGGGAAAGCACGATCACCGCCGGGCCATGTGCCCGGCCGTGACGACCCTTGAAAGTGTAGCCGCAGCCCGGGTTTCAATCCATCCCGGAGGTGGGCTGGAGCCTGGCTCGCGGCGAAACGGAAAGGCAGGCCGCCGCGGCCGCAAGACCGAGGGCGGCGCCGCAGGCCACGTCGCTGGGATAGTGTGCCGAGGAGACGACCCGCTGCAGGGCGGCCAGCGTGGCGACGGTCGCGAAAAACCAGGTTCCGTGCGGATACCGCCAGCAGAGGGCCGCGGCGAGGCCGGCCGCCGTCGCGGCATGGCCCGAGGGGAAACTGGCGATGTCGGAGGATCCAGGATCGGCCATGGCCAGCACCCCGTCGCCGAACGTCGCCAGGCCGCTCGTCAGTTCGGCGAGGTCGGCCGCCCGCGGCCTGACCCGCGCGACGGTCGCCTTGATCAGGTTGGCGGCGAGGCCGCCGGCGTAGGTCGCGGCCACCATCCGGGCGAAGTCGCTCCAGCCGCCGCCGCCCCGCCGGGGCCTGATCGTCGGATCGAGCGCGAACACGGCGGCAAGCATCACCGCCACGCCGGTGCCGTGGGCGAAGGCCTCGCTGAAGTTGAGCAGCCGGGCGATCTCCCGCGGTGGCCGGTGCGTGCGGAACCAGATCGCGACGGCCGGGTCGATGGCCAGGGCGGCGACGCCGAGGCAGGCCAGCAACGCGGCGGTGGCAAGCAGCCGGCGCGGCACAAGGCGGGAGCGGGAATCGCGAACGTCGGTCGTGCCGGACATCGGGTCGAGTGTTGCAGAGCCGCGGCCGGCGGTCGAGAGGAATTCGGGGGCCGGGACGACGTCAGTGCCACAGGCCCCGGTCGAGAAGCCGGTAGTTGATCGCCTCGCTGACGTGCTGGCAGCCGATCGTCTCGCAGGCGTCGAGGTCGGCGATCGTCCGGGCGACGCGCAGGATCTTGTCGTGCGCCCGGGCCGAGAGCCCCAGGTCGCCCACTGCGGCCCGGAGGAGCTCGGCCGCCGGGGGGTCGAGCCGGCAGAACTCGCGAACCTCGCGGCTGTTCATCCGGGCGTTGGACCGGGTGCCGCGGCCGTCGAACCGCTGGGCCTGGCGGAGCCGGGCCGCCAGCACGGCCTCGCGCATCTGGCCGCTCGACGTGCCGGGCCGGCTGGCGGAGAGCTCGCGAAAGGGCACGGCCGGCACCTCGAGATGAATGTCGATCCTGTCGAGCAGTGGGCCCGAGACCTTGCCCATGTATTTTTCCACTTGCGGCACGGTGCACTGGCATTCCCGCCGCGGATCGCCGCGATAGCCGCACGGGCAGGGATTGAGGGCCGCCACGAGCATGAAGTCGGCCGGGAACGTGGTCGAGGACTTGGCGCGACTGATCGTGACCCGGGCGTCTTCGAGCGGCTGTCGCAGGACCTCGAGTGTTCGCCGGTTGAACTCCGGGAGCTCGTCGAGAAAAAGCACGCCGTTGTGTGCGAGCGAGATCTCGCCCGGCATGGGAATCGACCGGCCGCCGATAAGGCCGGCTTCGCTGATCGTGTGGTGCGGGGCGCGGAACGGGCGGGTGGCCAGCAGCGGCTGCCCGGGGTGCAGCAGGCCGAGGGCGCTGTAGATCCGCGTCGTCTCGATCGACTCGGCGGCCGAGAGCTGCGGCAGGATCGTGGGGATCCGTTTGGCGAGCATCGTCTTGCCGCCTCCGGGCGGGCCGACCATCAGGCAGTTGTGGCCGCCGGCCGCGGCCACGCAGACGGCGCGCTTCGCCGCCTCCTGGCCGCGAACGTCGGCGAAATCGACGTCGTAGGTGGCGAACCGGTCGAACCACTCGGTGACCCGGGGCGGGGCGGGAGGAATGTGGAGATCGCCGGTGAAGAACTGCACGGCCTCGGTCAGGGACGACACCGGGATCACCTCGATGTCTTCGACGACCGCCGCCTCGGTGGCGCTGGCCGCCGGCACCACCACGCCCTTCAGCGGCCGCTCGGCCCGGTCGGTGAGCCGCGCCTGGCGGGCGGCGGCAATCGCGATCGACAGGGCGCCGCGGGCGGGCCGCGTGAATCCCTCCAACGATAGTTCGCCGACCACCGCGTAGTCGCGCAGCCGTTCGGAGGAAAACTGACCGCTGCCGGCGAGGATGCCGAGGGTGATCGGCAGGTCGAACGTGGCGGCCTGCTTGGGGAGCTCGGCTGGGGCGAGGTTCACCACGATCCGGTCGTTCGGCCGGTTGAAGCCGGAGTTGACCATCGCCCGGGCGACCCGGTGCGTGCTCTCACGGATCGCCGCGTCGGGCATGCCGACGAGGACCGTGGCCGGCAGCGACCCCGAGGAGACGTCAACCTCGACGTCCACCGGAACCGCGTCGATGCCGAACAGGGAGAAGGTGTGGAGGCGGGCGAGCATGGCTGGTTCCTCGGCAAGGCTGGGAGTGGTTGGAAGGGGCTGAAGGTCGCCCGACCGGCGTAAATATACGGGTGTTCAGTAGTGTGTCAAGCCCCAGGTTTTTTGCCATCGCGGCCGCCGTCGAATCGCCTGTCGCGCCAGCGCAGGTGCCTGTCCTCTTCCGGCTCTTGCTGGGTGACGGTTCGGGGTCACCCACGCCCACTCGCCGGACGTTCACTGCGGCCCGACCGATCTGCCGACGGCAGATCGGTGCCCGGCCTCCGTTCACTCGATGCTGCCTGCGCTTCGGCCTCCTGGCCTGCGCTTGTCAGCAACGCCAGCTCGCTGGGCATGGGTAACCCCTCACGGATTACGCCTTCAAGAACGTCAACAACAAAGTGCTCCTGGGAAGACGCCTGTCCTTTTCATGAGCTTTTGGCGGGGAGGCGGGGGGATTGTGCCTGTCCTTTTCAGAGGGGGATCGGGTAGGATTCCGGCCATGCACACACCACGCATTGCCCGGTCGCTTGTTGTCGTCTTGTGTCGCCCGATCATGGGACTCGTGGTCGTCGTGGCCGGATGCGTGGCCGTGGCCCCGGCCGCCGCCGACGAGGGGATGTGGCTCTTCAACCAGCCGCTCGAGGCCCTGGAAAAGCACCACGGGGCCAAACTCTCTCCGGAGTGGCTGGCCCACCTCCAGCAGGCGTCGGTGCGGTTCAGCTCCGGCGGCTCGGGGTCGTTCGTCTCCGCCGACGGCCTCGTGCTCACCAACCACCATGTCGGCGCCGATGCCATCGCCAAACTCGGGGACGAGCGGCACGATTACATGCGCGACGGGTTCGCCGCGGCTACCCGTGCCGACGAGCTCAAGTGCCACGACCTCGAACTCAACGTCCTCGTGTCGATCGAGGACGTGACCGGCCGCGTGCAGGCGGCGGTGAAGGGGGACATGCCGGCGGACGAGGCGGCCGCTGCCCGACGCCGCGTGATGGCCGAGATCGAGAAGGAATCGCTGGCGGCCAGCGGACTGCGCAGCGACGTCGTCACGCTCTACCAGGGGGGCGCCTACCATCTCTACCGGTCCCGCAAATACACCGACGTGCGGCTGGTCTTTGCGCCCGAGAAGCAGATCGCCTTCTTCGGCGGCGACGCCGACAACTTCGAGTTTCCCAGGTACAACCTCGACGTCTGCTTTTTTCGCGCCTACGAGGATGGCAAGCCGGCGCGGGTGCCGCACCATCTCCGCTGGGCGGCGAAGCCGGTGGCCGCGGGCGACCTGGTCTTCGTGTCGGGGCACCCGGGCCGCACCGACCGGGCCAACACGATGGCGGAGCTGCTCGCCATGCGGGACCGGAGCGTGCCCGCCGGCATCCAGATGCTCGAACGGCTGGAGACGACGCTCGCCTCGTACGCCGCCGAGGGGCCCGAGGAGGCCCGGCAGGCCAACGACGATCTGTTCGGCGTGCAGAACAACCGCAAGCGGCAACGCGGCGTGCTCGCCGGGCTTCTCGACCCGGCGGTCCTGGCGGCCAAGCGCACGGCCGAGGCGCAGGCCCGCCAGCGGTACGAGGCCGGGCTCGGCGGCCGCCCGTCCGCCTATGCACGGATCGAGGAGGCGGAAGCGAGCCTGGCGAAGATCGCCACCCGCTTCCGGATGCTGGAGGGAGGGCAGGGGTTCAACTCCGCGTTCTTCACGAACGCCCGAACGCTGCTCCGGGCGGCGGAGGAACGGGCCAAGCCGAACGGCGAGCGGCTCCGGGAATATCGCGACTCCAACCGCGAGTCGCTCGAACTGCGGCTCCTGTCCGGCGAGCCGCTGTACGACGAGTTCGAGATCGTGAAGCTCGCCGATTCGCTCACCGCCCTCGCCGTCACGCTGGGGGCCGACGACGAGATCGTCGGCGCCGTGCTCGCAGGGAAGCCGCCGCGCGACCGGGCGGTGGAACTCGTCCGGGGCACGACCCTCGGCGCCCGGCCGGCCGCTGCCGGCCGGCCCGACACGCGGCGCGACCTGCTCACCGGGGGCGCGGCGGCGGTGGCCGCGTCGGCCGACCCGATGCTCGCCCTCGCGAGGACGGTCGATGCGGAGTCGCGCCGGCTGCGGAAGATCGTCGAGGCCGCGCAGGAAGTGAAGCAGCAGGCCCACGCCGAGATCACCCGCGACCGGTTCGCGTCGGAAGGCGCGACCATGTATCCCGACGCCACCTTCACGCTCCGGCTCGCCTACGGCACGGTCAAGGGCTACGAGGAGGATGGCCGCACGGTGGCGCCGATCACGACCTACGCCGGCCTGTTCGCCCGCGCCAAGGAGAAGCGCGACGCGCCGCCGTTCGACCTCCCGCCGCGCTGGACCAGGCTGCGGCCGCGGCTCGAGGCCGATCCCGACTTCCTCGCCACGCCGTTCAACTTCGTTTGCACCGCCGACATCATCGGCGGTAATTCGGGGAGCCCGGTGGTGAACCGGGCCGGCGAGCTCGTGGGGCTGATTTTCGACGGCAACATCCAGTCGCTGGTGACGGGGATCACCTACGACCCCGTCCGTTCGCGGGCCGTGTCGGTGGACGCGGTCGGCATCCGCTCCGCGTTGCGGACCGTCTACGGGGCGGGCGATCTGCTCGCCGAGATCGACGCGGGGCCGCCCGCCGCCGCCGCGGCCGGCGCCGACTGGCGGCCACTGTTCGACGGTCGGGCGCTCGGCAAGTGGAAGCCGAGCGATTTCGGTGGCGGCGGCGAGGTGAGCGTCGTCGAAGGGGCGATCAGGATCGAGATGGGGGCCGACCTGAGCGGGATCACCTGGTCGGGCGAGTTTCCCCGGGACGACTACGAGATCGAACTCGAGGCCCGGCGGGTCGAGGGGGGCGATTTCTTCTGCGGTCTGACCTTCCCGGTGGGCAAGGACCCGTGCAGCTTCATCGTCGGCGGCTGGGGCGGCGGCGTCGTAGGTCTGTCGAGCATCGACGGCGAGGACGCGGCGAACAACGCGACGACGACCGTGCAGGAGTTCAAGACCGGCCGCTGGTACCGGGTGCGGGTCCGCGTGGACCGCGAGCGGATCGCCTGCTTCCTCGACGACCGCAAGGTCGTGGACCAGCGCCGCGTGGGGCACACGATCTCGATCCGCGACTCGGTGTCCCCGTCGAAGCCGCTCGGGGTCGCCACCTACGCCACGGTCGGCGAACTGCGGAACATCCGCTGGCGGCCGGTGGAGCGGGCCGAGCCCGGAAAACCCTGATGGCCCGCGACCCGGCCGACAAACTGCGACGCCGCATCGCCGCCGAGGCGGCCCGGGGCGTGGCCGGCGGCAGCGACGCCACGCGGGCGACGTTTCGCGCGGCCCGCCGGCTGGCCCGCGGCTGGGTGCCGCCCGAGCAGCTGCCGACGCCCGTCGAGGTGCACGACGCGGCGGCCCGGAGTCTGGCGCCGCAGGCCGGCGCCGGGGATCGGCTCGACCGGATCGCGGCCCTTGTCGGCGTGCTCGAGACGGTGCGTCACGAAGGGGGCGGGCGGCCGGCAAGCGACGCCCTCGAGCACGCGCTGGCCGTCTTCTGCATCGTCCACGGCGAGCGGCCCTACGACGAGGAACTGCTCACGGCCGCGCTCGTCCATGACGTCGGCAGCGCCATCGATCGGCGCGACGCCGTCGGCCGGGGCATCGAGGCGCTCGGCGACCTGATCATGCCCCGGACCCGGTGGTTCGTCGAGACGCTGCCGGCGGCCCGGGCCTACGACGACCGGACGCTCGGTCAGCGGGCCCGCCACCGGCTGGAGGCACACCCCGATTTCCTCGATGTCCTGCTGCTCGCCGAGGCGGACCGCCGGGCCCGCGCTGGGGGACTCCCCGGCCCAACGCTCGACGACGCAATCTCGATCCTGCGCGGCCTCCTTGACGGCGACGAGGCCGCGGCTTCTGATGATGCAACCGCGGGCGACGAAACCGCGGGGGCCGGTGCCGCGGCCATCGACTGACGACGGGAGAACCCATGAGTCGTGCCCGCTGGATTCCGTGGATCACCGCCGCCGTTCTCGGGCTCGTCGCCACGACGGCCGCCCTTGGCCTGGAACCGACGCCGCTGGCCGCGGCTCCGCCCAAGGGGCTCCGCATCCTCTACAGCGGCGACAGCTGGCATCGGTTCATGCCGGGGCTCATGGACCGGATCGGGGCCGCGGCCGGGATCGCCGACCAGAAGGTGAGCTCCAGTTGGGCGCTGAACACCGGCGGCTACGGCAAGCTCGGGGCGGTCCTCGATGCGGGGGATTTTGACGTCATCAGCTGGGGCCGGCCCGCGTGGTCGAGCGGCGGCGTGCAGGAGTTTCTCAAGACAGGGGTCATCGAGAAGGGCCTGAAGGGCAATCCCAAGTTTCGTTTCTACGTGCAGATGGCGTGGAACACCCATGACGGTCGCGGCGGCGTCCAGACCGTTGCCGACTACGACGCCTCGAACCTCGCCGACGTGCAGGCTGCGTTCGATCGGGGCCGGGCCGACGTGGAGACCCTGGCGGAGAAGCTCAACACGGAGCATGGCCAGCAGGTCGTGTTTCTCGTCCCCGTCGGCGCGGCGGTGACGAAACTGCGGCAGATGATCGTGGATGGGAGGGTGCCGGGGGTTGCAAACCAGTCGCAGGTGTTCCGCGACGGCATGCCGCACGCCGGCCCACTGGCCGAGGAACTGGCCGCCTACTGCAATTACGCGGCGATCTACCGGACCTCCCCGGAGGGCCTGGCGATCAAGGATGGCGTGCCGGAGGAGCAGCGCACGATCCTGCAAAAGATCGCCTGGGAGACGGTGTCGACGTATTCGTACGCCGGTGTCGGCGTCGGGAAGTGATCCGGCCGGTGCCTGTGTGGCACGGTCGCGAGTCGGGAAACCACGAGGAGATTCCAAGATGCCCATGACGCGAAGAATCATCAGCCTGATCGTGATCTGCGGCGCAATCGGGACCGCGGCGATCCTGCCGCCGGGACAGGCCGCGGCCGCCGACGGCACGAGCCCGGTCGCCGGCAAGCCGCCAGCCCCCGCCGGGTTGCGGGTCGGGTTCATGGCCTACTACACGCCGGAGACCGAGCTCGTCATCAACGCGGCCGGCATCGAGAACCATCGCCGCGTCGAGGCGGCCTGCGCCAGCCTGCACCCGCTCTCCTTCACGCAGGGGGGAGCGGCGGCGGTGCCGGAGCGGTCGCGGGTGGCGCTCGAAAAGGGGGACGTGGACGCGCTCCTGATCTGCACGTGGGCGAGCTATCCGCCCCGCTGGTACGCCCGCGTGGGGGAGACGTCGAGCCTGTCCGAGCTCGCCGCGCTCGGGGCGAAGAACAACCCCGAGTTCCGCATCCTCTGGCACGCCTTCATGATGCTGAACCACGACAAGCCGGCCGACAAGGATTCGAAGCCGGCGCTGAATCTGAAGTCGACGCGGGAAAGTCTCATCGCCGGGCGGAAGCAGCTCGAGGCCGAGGTCGATGGCGTCAACGAGCGGCTGGGGAGGAGGGTGGCCTGCATCGTGCCCGTGGCCGATGCCGGCCTGGCGCTGGTGGACAAGGTCGTGGCCGGCGAGGTTCCCGGGGTCACGTCCGTGGAGGAACTGTTCGCCGAACCCGGCGGCTGGGGACCGGGCAGGCAGCTCACCGCCCTGGCCGCGTACTGCCACTACGCCACGCTCTATCGAGCCTCGCCGGAGGGACTTGTCGTGCCGTTCCCGGAGTTCAAGACGAAGCCCAAGGGTGCGCCGGCGGAGATCAACCTCGGGGCGCTCACGCCCGCCGAGGACAAGATCCTGCAGAAGATCGCCTGGGAGACGGTGTCGAAGTATCCGTACGCGGGCGTCGCCGCCGGGAAGTGACTGCCGTCAACAATCGGGACGATGCGGGGGTGCCGCGGGGCGGGCGGTCAGCGCGTTCAGAGCGAGCGTCCTGCCTTGACGGCCTTCACCCGGGAGGCTTCGGGCTCGAGCTGCTTGTAGAAGTCGTCGAGAGGATAGCAGCCGCTGCGGAGGCCGTGGCGGGGAGCCGTCGTGCAGTCGCTGAACGTGCGGCAGATGCTCGTGCGGGCGAGAGTCGTTCCGGCGAGGGCATCGGCCGGAAGCTCGGGGTAGGAGAGCAGCATCCGCCCCAGGCCCACGATGTCGATCCAGCCGGCCCGGACGACCGCCTGCGCCGCATGGGCCACGTACTCCTGGAGATAGGTGTAGCCCGACCCCACCATCACGAGCCCCGGCACCGCGGCCTTGGCCCGGGCGGCGGCCTCGATCTGCCGCCACACGCCCACGAGCGGATCCTCGGGCGGCGGGTAGCCGTCGGAGGGCGGAAAGGCGGCGGGCCGCTGGATGTGGGGCACCGTATACGGGCTGCCCGCCGACAGGTTCACGCTCGCCACGCCGAGGTCGCGGAGGAGCTCCAGCAGCGCGATCGGCTCCGCCAGATCGGTCGTAAGCGGATCCTGCTCATCGACGCCGAAGCCGCAGTCATAGGGGAGTGCCGTGGCGAACGGGAACGGCTCACCATGGTCGCCGACCTTGTGCCAGGGCACGGTGTCGAAGAGCGACAGCCGCACACCGACCGCAAGCCCGGGGCATTCGGCTGTTACCCGCTCGACGAGCGTGCGGAGCAGCCTGGTGCGGCCCGCGAAGTCGCCGCCGAATCGCCCCGGCCGGCGCCGCGCCGACAGGAACTCATGCACGAGGTAGCCGTGACAAGCCTTGAGATCGACCATCTCGAAGCCGGCGGCCGCGGCCGCGCTGGCCGCGGCCACGTAGGCGTCGATGAGTCGCTCCACATCGTCGTCGGTGAGCACACAGGCTTCGTCGTGGGGATCGACGCCGTGCCGGGCGTCGAGCAACGGATGGTGGTAGGCGATCCGCGGCTGGCGGCCGGCGGACGTGGGCTTTGAAAATCGCCCGGAGTGCGTGAGCTGGAGAGCGACGAGCAGGTCGTCGGTCGTGCCGTGTCGCTCGCGGTGGGCGGTCTGCACGGCCTCGAGCAGCCGCGCGAAGCCCTCCCGGCCGCAGGTACCGGCCAGCAGCTGGTTGGGATTGGCCCGCCCCTCGGCGAGCACGGCCACGGCCTCGCCTCCCCAGATGAGCTTGGCACCACTCTCGCCGAACCGCCGCCAGCGTCGCAGCAGCGTGTCGGTCGGCTGGCCATCGGCCGATGCATCCCAGCCCTCCATGGGATGGATGCACCAGCGGTTGCCCACGTCGTGGCCGCCGATCGTGATCGGCGCGGCGAGCGGCGAGCCCTCCGCCGCCGACAGGATCGTGTCGTCGAGCGGGATCGGCGCCGCGAGCGTGCGGCAGTGGGCCCGCAGGTCAGCGGCAGTGCGAAAGCGGGCGATGCGTGGATACACGGTGTGGTCCTCCGGGCTGCAGCATAGCCGGGCATGGGCAACCCCTCACGGATACAGCCTTCACGACCGCCAACGACACCGTGCTTCTGGTCGCGCGAGCGCGGATGCGATCGGGGGGCGACTCATACGGCTCACGCTTGAAGCTCGCGTGGTTCGCTGGTCGGGGGTACCCATGCCCCATCGCCGGACGTTCGCGGATGCCTTCGTGGCATCCGCTCACTCAGACCGGCCTGCGCTTCGCCATCCTGGCTGCGCTGGGCCGCTCAAGCCGGCTCCTGGGGCACGGGCAACCCCTCCCTCTCCACTGGGGCAGCGGTGTCTTGTGGTGCGCGAGGATCAAGTGGGCGCCGTATCACCGGGTGTGGAGGTTGACCCACTGGCAGAGCCGCCACTGCGCGTCGATACTCCGGTCATGCTCAACGACAGATCGGACGTGGGCGAAGTGCCTTGTGATCCCGCGACACTCGTGCGGCCGCGGCGGCGGATTCGCGGCATGTCAGCGATTCTGCTGCCGTTCACTGCCGGCCGGCGGATCGACTGGGATGCGTTTGCCGCGCACGTGGATCGCACGGCCGCGGGGGGGGCGCCCCCCCGCGGGGCAGGGGAGACGCGGGGCGGGGCCGTGGTGGAAGG
>JBIKKQ010000092.1:0-12966 GCA_044360305.1 Pirellulales bacterium | reverse complement strand
CGGCATCACGCCGGCCGTGAACATGGACACGGGGTACGTGCAGTTGATCGACGATGGTACGCGACGCGAGGCGTTGCGGATCGCCCGCGACACGCTTGGCCCGGGTGGAGAACTCGTGGCCGGGGCGTGTGTCGTCGACGCGACCGGGGCCGGTGTCGACGAGCCGGCGTACGGGCGACAACTCGACATGATCATGAGCGTCGGTGGTCTGCCGGTCATTTTTCCGTCGTTCGGGCTGACGGCCGGAGGCGATGCAGACTTCGTGGGCCGGTGTCGGCGGCTGGCATCGCGGGTGGACCGCTTCATCGGCTTCGAGCTCTCGACCGAATTCGTGCCGAGCGGCCGGGTGCTGTCGCTTGCGGCCTACGGAGAGCTGATGCAGATTCCGAACTGCATCGGGGCGAAGCACTCGTCGCTCTCGCGGCGGCTCGAATGGCAACGGCTCGCCCTGCGGGATCGCGTGCGGCCCGAGTTCCACGTGTTCACGGGCAACGACCTGGCGATCGACATGGTGCGGTATGGCAGCGACTGGCTGCTCGGCCTGTCGACGGCGGCGCCGGCGGCGTTCGCCCTTCGCGATCGCTGGTGGGCCGAGGGGGACTGCCGCTTCGACGAGCTCGACGACAGCCTGCAGGCGCTCGGCGATTTCGCCTTTCGCCGCCCGGTGCCCGCCTACAAACACTCGATGGCCCAGGCCCTCCACCTGCAGGGCCTGCTCGCCTCGGACGAGCCGCATCCCGACAGTCCGCGGAGGCCCGATTCGGACCGGGAGATCATCGCCACGATCCTCGACCGGATCGACAGGGCCGTCACGGCGTCGCCCTTCGCCGCACCACCGCCGGTGTGAACCCCGCGATGCGGCGGAACCGGGCGATAAAGGTGGCGAGGGTCCCGAAGCCCTTGAAGACTGGTTGTGGTGAACGCTCACAGCCCCGCGGTCACGACACCTCCCCCAACCGGGGCCCACATCCAACTCACCGAGCGGAAGACGGTTGCGGGAGTGCCATTGGCCGCACTATTCTTTGTCCATTCCGGGGTCCAACGGCGAGTTGGGGTCGTATCACGAGGTGCCCACGTCCGGCCCGCTGTCGGCCGTGGTGGCCCGCGGTTGTACGACCACCAGACCGACCCGCCCGCGAATGTCAACGTAGCCGCCGACCCGGCGAATAAGCCCGTCGTCGAACCGTTGGCGAAGCTGCTGGTCGATGGCTGGGCCAAGAACGTCCCGCCGTAGTGATCCGTTGTCTGGTTCCGAACCCTCGCTCCCCCGCCGGAGGCCGCTCCCGTGCCGACCCGCCGCGCGTTCCTACACGTGTCCGCCACCGCGCTTGCCACCGCTGCCCGTACCAGTGCCGCCGAGGGCAAAACGCCCGTCGCCCTCGTCGGGTGCGGCAGCATGGGTACGAGCCACCTGAAACTGCTCGCCGCTCGCAACGACGTGGAGATCAAGTACGTCTGCGACGCGGACGCCAAGCTGCTGGAGGCCGCCGCCAAGATCGCGACCGACGCCGGGCATGGCGTCACACCGGTCAAGGACATGCGGACCATCCTTGACGACAAGGGGGTCGTCGCCGTCTGGCACGCCACCCCGGATCACTGGCACACGCCGGGCGCGATCCTCACCGCCGACGCCGGCAAGCACGTCTACGTGGAGAAGCCCTGTTCGCACAACGTCCGCGAGGGGCGGTTGCTCGTCGAGGCCGGTCTCCGCAATCCGGTCGTCATTCAGGTGGGCACGCAGGCCCGCAGCACGCCGACCGTGCAAGAGGCCATGAAGCGGTTGCACGACGGGGCCATCGGCGACATCCTGGTAGCGAAGGCGTGGAACAGCCAACTCCGCCGCAACCTCGGCAAGGTGAAGGCGTCGGCCCCGCCGGAGTTTCTCGACTACTCGATGTGGCAGGGACCGGTTCCGGAGGCTCCGTACTTCGCCAACCGCATCCCCGGCATGTGGCGGTTCTTCTTCGACTACGGGGTCGGTGACATCGGCAACGACGGTATCCACAACGTGGACGTTGCCGCCTGGGGGCTGGGGCTGACAGCACTTCCGAACCGCGCCACGGCGCTGGGCGGCAAGCACTTCTTTGACGACGACCAGCAGTGGCCGGATACGCAGTACGCGGTCATGGAGTTCGACACGCCCGGCGGCAAGACGCGGCAGTTCATCTACGAGCAGCGGATCTGGTCGCCCTACGTTCAGGAGGAGTACGAGAACGGCAACGCCTTCTACGGCACGAAGGGGATGCTGGTGATCGGTCACACCGTCGGGTGGAAGTTGTACGGGCCGAAGAACGCACTGGTCGAACAAATGACCGGTCGGGTCGATCTGGTTGGGCACCACACGAACTTTCTGAACGCCATCCGGAAGGGCGAGAAGCCGAACGCACCGGCGCTGGCCGGGCACGTCGCCGCCGGCATGTGCCACCTGGCGAATATTTGCACCCGCACGCGGAAGACGATCACGTTCGACCCCGTGAAGGAGCAGATCGTCGGCGACGCCGAAGCCGGCGCGATGGTACGGCGGAAATACCGCGACGGCCACTGGGCGGTGCCGAAGGGGGTGTGACCGACCGCCCGGCGTGAACCAGGGCTCACATGCAACGCACCGAGCCGACACCGGTTGCGGAAGTGTTTTTAGCGGGGCTATCCTTGGATGGCTGAGGAAGTGATTTCGAGCCGGAATCGCAAGAAGGTGCGGATGAACGTGAAGACTTTGGCCTTGATTCTCGTGGCGATGGTCGCATTGGCTCGTCAGGCCGCCGTCGCGGAGGTCAAACCGGCCCCAATTTGCGGCGAAGGCATGGTCCTCCAGCAGGAGATGGATGCGCGGCTCTGGGGCACGGCAGATCCGGGAGAGGAGGTCACGGTCACCTTCCGCGGCAAGAAGGCGACGGCCATCGCCAAAGAGGACGGTCGCTGGCTGGTTTCCATTCCGTCCGGCGCCGCGGGCGGGCCGTTCGAGCTGACAATCGCCGGGAAGAACACCATCGCCTACAAGAACGTGCTCGTCGGCGAGGTCTGGCTCTGTTCCGGCCAGTCGAACATGGACTGGGGGCTGAACAGTTGCGATGAGTCCGACAAGAAGTACGCCGACTCCGCGCCGACCAATGAGATGTTGCGTCTGTTTACGACCACGCAGCATAGCGATGCCGGCGCTACGCACCATGGGCCGCCCGGGGTTTGGTTCGAAGCGAACCCCAAGGCCATGTATCGCTTCTCGGCGGTCGGGTACTTCTTCGGCCGACACTTGCAGGAACAGCGGAAAGTTCCTGTCGGCCTGATTCATGCGTCGCAAGGCGGTGCTCGTATCCAGGTGTTCATGAGTCCAACCGCTGTTGACCCCTTCGAGAAACCGATCCCGGATTACAAAGGTGATCCTGTCGGTCAGGTTTCGGGGGTCTACAAGAGGGATATCGAGCCGCTGCTCGATTTCCGCATCCGGGGCGTGATCTGGTATCAGGGCGAGACCAACGGCGGCGACTGGAAGTACCGCCTCATGCTTCCCGCGCTGATCGAAGACTGGCGGACCGGCTTTCAGAACCCCGACCTGGCCTTTCACATCGTCCAACTGCCGCTTGGCCCAGGGTGGGACTGGTGTCGCGAATCGCAAACCCTGACGGCGCTTCAGGGCAGAAACACCGGAGTCATCGCGACGAGCGATGTCGGCGGAAGCATCCACCCCAACCCAAAACGGCCCTGCGGAGACCGGCTCGCGCTCGTCGCGCGCGGGATTACGTATGGAGAAAAGATCGTCTATTCCGGCCCCATGCTCAAGAGCGTCAAGTATGAAGGCGCTCGGGCGGTGCTCGAGTTCAATCACGTCGGCGGGGGTCTGCTCGCCAAGGACATGTGGCTGGATCCCGAGGCCGATTCTCACCCCTATCGCGGAAAAAACGGCAGCAGCTTCGCCGCCTATCGTGTCAAGGAAGGCTCGAATGGCAAGGTCGAACTCGTCGGTTTTTCCATCCGAGGGGAGGACGAGAAGTACTGGCCGGCGCAGGCCGAGATCGTCGGCGATACGGTCGTCGTCAGCAGCGACAAGGTGGCCGGCGCGGCCGGCGTGCGGTACGGGTTTCACACCAAGGAATCACCATTCAGCAATCTCTACAACCGAGAAGGGTTGCCTGCCCCGGCGTTCGGAACCGATGGAGTGACCGCGCCGTTGACGTTGTCCGCCGGTCCGGGCGGCACGGTTTCGCCAGGCAACACGCTGATCGTGGCCAAGGGCGCGCCGATCCCGATCCTCGCCACGCCCGCAGCGAACCATCTCTTCACGGGCTGGACTGTTCTGAAGGGAAACGCCGAGCTGGCGGACGCGAAAGCCGCCGACACGACCATACGCGTCTTTGGCAATGCGACGCTCCGGGCAAACTTCGCGTCACGAGTCGCCTGCACCATCGCGGAACCCGCCAATCCAACGCTGCTGAAGGTTGGAGCGCATGTGACACTGACGGCGAAGACGTCGATCCTGCAAGGCGAGAGCACCATACGCAAGGTCGAGTTCTTCCGTGGTGATATGAAGATCGGCGAGGCCGGATCGGAACCGTACGCTTTCGAATGGACCGACGTGCCGGCGGGCAGTCACACGGTAACGGCCCGCGCCACGGACAGCACGGGACTGACGGCGACCTCGATGCCAGTGTGTGTGGTGGCCACGGCCAGCGGCTCGTGGGAGGGCATCCACGGCGAAGGAGGAATGACGACCTACTACACCGAGGGCGGCACGCACTGGACGGTGCACACCTTCACCCAAAGCGGCACGCTTCGGGTCAGCGGTGCGGGGGAAGTCGAATATCTCATGGTGGGCGGCGGCGGCGGCGGCGGGGGAACCTACGACGGCGGTGGCGGTGCCTATGGCGCTTTGTATGTCCCCGCCAAAGGCGGCAACGGTGGCTCGGGTATCGTGATCGTGCGGTATGTGACAGGCGGAAGGTAAGTTCGTCATGGAAGGGTGTGAAAACCAACACATCCTCACGGAAGCCCCACACCAGGATCGTCTCACAGGAACGAGCGTTTCCTCAACCCGCAGGCACACCTCGAAACAACCTGCCAGTACGTGGAGCAGACGGCGGATTCCGGCGGGCGGATCGATTCGGTGGAGCGGGAGTTGTTCGCGCACATTGTGGACCTGGGCCGGAGAACCGCTTGCGCTGCTGGGGCGTGGTCTGGCATCCTTCGGGGAAAAGGCTAGGCCCGCTCATGATCACGGAGTTGCCAGGTTCGACGGGAGCAAGACAAATCAGCCGTTTGGCCCGCGAGGCCGCCAGGATGATGGCCAGCCAGCGACGGCTCGAAACGAAGCTTGAGGAGGCACGAGCACCGTGAACCGAAGAGAATTCCTCCACGCCAGCCTCAGTTGCGGGCCACTCGCCGCGTTGCCGATTCCAATGGCCGCGGCCGACAGCGTTGCGGCCAAACCGCGGCTCCCCATCGGATTCCTTGGAGCTACCTACTCGCACGGGCCGGACAAGATCAAACTCGCCATGGCCTCGCCGGATTGGGAGTTGGTCGGCGTCTGCGAGGCCTCCGACGCGGGGCGCCGGACATGCGAGGAGCTTGGCGCGAAGCTCATTTCACGGGACGAACTCTTCCAGCGGTCCAGGGTTGTCGCGGTGGAATCCGACGTGCGCGACCACGCGGCGCACGCCTTGCTGGCCCTGGAGGCGGGCAAGCACGTCCACCTCGAAAAACCGCCCGCATTAAAACGCGCCGACATGCGGGAGGTGGTCGCGCTGGCTCGCAACAAGCAGTTGCTCCTGCAAGTCGGGTTCATGTGGCGACACAACCCGGGCTTTCAGGCCATCTTCGAAGCGGTGCGGAAAGGCTGGCTGGGCGACGTGTTCCTGATCCGCGGGTTCATCAGCAACAATCTCGCGGCCGCGCGCCGGCCCGAGTGGGGTGAGTACGGTGGTGGCTCCATGTTCGAGTTGGGCTCGCATCTGGTGGACGCCGTCGTTCGCCTGCTCGGCAAACCGAAGGCGGTGACGCCCTTCGTTCGCCACCACGGCAAGTTCGCGGACGCGCTCAAAGACAACAACGTGGCCGTGCTCGAGTACGACCACGCCAGCGCGGTGCTGATCAACACCGCGATCCAAGCCGCAGGGAGTCCTCCGCGCTCGTTCGAGGTGCTGGGCACGAACGGCACCGCCACGCTGCAGCCCATCGAACCGCCCGCCCTTACCATCGATCTGGCAAAGCCTGCCGGACCTTACAAACAGGGTTCGCAACGGGTTCCGCTGCCGGCCTACGAACGCTACCAGGCCGATTTCGCCGAACTCGCCGCGGCGGTACGCGGCGAGCATCCGTTGTCGGTCTCACTGGAAGAGGAGCTGCTTGTCGCGGAGACCGTTCTGCGAGTGAGTGACATGTCATGAACACCAATCCCCGCCATGACGCCGTTATGATGAAATCAGCCAAGCACGGAACGACCTCGCAGCGATGGGGAGCATCTCTAGGTGCCTCAATCCTGGGTCTGGGATTACTGTCGATGGCGGCCGTCTCCTCTGCCGCCGACCAGGCCATCCCAACCTTCAGCTGCATGTCGCTGGAATGGAACTGCGCCAAGGGCGGCCCCGACGTACCGTGCCGCGTGCAGTACCGGGTACAGGGTGCTGCCGACTGGAAGACAGGGCATCCTCTGTGGTGGGACCCGATCGAGAAGCAGTATCGCGGCTCGGTCGTTGATCTCGCAGAAGCCACGGCATACGAATTCCAACTCACGCTTCCCGGCGGGATCAGTACGGTCCTCAACGGCACGACGTGGAACAGCAGATTCAAGATCGAGGAAACGATCGTCCTGCCGGCTGGCGTCCTGACCGACACCTATGTCATCACCAAGGGCGGATCGGCGGCCAGCGGCTACAAACTCTACAAGGCCAATCCCGCCGGCACGACCATCGATGTCGCCAACGCGGCGGACTTCTGCGCGGACATCCGGGCGGGCTTTGTCATCCTGCAGGGTGTGACGATGCGGAATGCCAGGATCCACGGCCTGCGCATCGGCAACGTCAAGGACGTGGTCATCGAGGGCTGTGACATTTCCGGCTGGGGCCGCAAAGACCCGGCCAGCACAGCGGCGTTGCCGTTGCAGGTGCAACTCGACAGCGGCATCTATTCCGAGGGAAAAGACGTCGAACGGATCATCATCCAGGGCAACAAAATCCATCATCCGCGATACACCGCGAACGACTGGACGCAGCCCTCGCCGTTCTTCAAGACCAACCACCCGCAGGGCGCCAAGGCGGTGTATTTCAAGCCGCCCACCCAAGGCCACCATGTCATCCGCTTCAACGAGTTCTACGGGGACTCGGAGCACATGTTCAATGACGTCCTGTTTGAATCCGACGGCGGCACGTCGCCCTCGCCCGGCAACGGCCTGGTCCGCGACAGCGACATTCAAGGCAACCTGATTGCCGACTGCGTGGACGACGGGATTGAGATCGAGCGCGGCACGCGCAACATCCGGATCTGGGGCAACGTCTTCGACCGCGCCGGGATCAAGACAATCTGCGCGTGCCCGTGGTGGGGGCCGTACTACATCTTCCGCAACGTCGTCGTCCGGCCGTACTGTCCGGCCGATCCGTCCAAGTTGCCGAACGACTACTGTTTCCCGGAGTTGATGTCGGTGTTCCTGATCGGCAGTGGCCGCGGTCCCAACGGCGCCGGCGTCGTCCCCGCAGAGCGCGGCATGGGCTACGTGTATCACAACACGATGTTCGCTCCACCGGGGCAGGGAACGACCTTCATCGTCCAGCCGCCCTCGAGACCCGGCACGGGAACACCGCCGGTGGAAGGCGACGTCTGGCTCACGCTGCGCAACAACATCTGGATGACCGAGCCGTTCCGCCTGCCGGACAATTACGCCATTTACCGCTGGGGGAGCACCCGGCCCTTTCTCGACTACGATCTGGTGAACGGCCCGGTGGTGAATGCCGCGGCCGGCGGCAGCCATCTGCTCCGCGGCACGCCGATCTTCCAGGCCGGCAGTTTTGACGCCGCCTCCCGTGCCCGCGATGCCCGTCTGGCCGCCGGCAGTCCCGGCATCGACGGTGGCGTGCCGATTCCCAACTTCAACGATAACGTCGGCGGCAATGCACCAGATTGTGGGGCGATCGAATATGGCGCACCCAACCCCGTGGTCGGCGTTGGCTTGTGGCGCCCCAGTGGCGATGTGAGCGGCGCGCCCCAGCGGTGAACCATAGCCAGCGACGGGTGGTCAGCGCGGCGGCTGGCCGGCCCGCTTGAGAAGCCGGAACAGGTCGCTGTCGGTCGTGAGGATCAGCGTGCTGTCGCGACCGAGTGTCGCGCGGTAGGTGTCGAGTGTCTTCAGGAAATTGTAGAACTCCGCCGCCCGTGGGCCGGCCGTGTAGGCCCGGGCGTAGATCTCCGAGGCCTGGGCGTCGGCCTTGCCGCGAGTCTCCTGCACCTTGCGGTACGCTTCCGACTGGATCTCCTGCAGGTCGCGGTCGCGCCGGCCGGCGATCTTCGCGGCCTCCCCGGCCCCCTCCGAGCGGAACCGCTCCGCGATCTGCATCCGCTCGGACATCATCCGGTCGTAGATTTTCTCGATCACGCCCGGCTTGTAGTTGATCCGCTTGACGCGGACGTCGAGGAGCTCGATCCCCCAGATGCCGACCTTCTCCCGGGCGGCGGCGAGAATCTCCTGCTCGAGCGCGTGGCGGCCGAAGCGGATCGGCGGCAACGGGGCCGCCGCCTCGCCCGGTGCGGCCGCCTCGGCGGCGGCTCGGCGGCCCTTGTCGGAACGGACGAGTTCGATGAGGGCGTGCCGGGCGACGACGTTGCGGGTCTCGCTGCCGATGATGTCGTCGAGCCGGGAAACGGCACTCCGCTCGTCCCGCAGGCTCTGCAGGTAGGTGAGCGGGTCCTTGATCCGCCAGCGGGCGAAGGTGTCGACGACCACGTACAGCTTGTCGAGCGTCGTCATTTCGGCGGCCGGTCCGTCCCATTCGAGGATCCGCTTCTCGAACCGGTTGGCGGTCTGCATGAAGGGAACCTTGAAGTGCAGGCCCGGCCCGGCGGTCGATCCGTCGGCGTTGATCGGGGCCCCGATCGGCCGGCCGAACTGGGTGATCACCACCTGTTCCGCCTGGTCCACGGTGTAGGCACATCCGAGGATCGCGACGGCGGCCAGCAGGGCGAGCACCAGCCCGGCCGGCGAGACGACGATGTCACCGACGACGCGCAGGAACCGCAGCAGCGGATGGTTGATCGGCAACGAGCTCATTTGCGCGGCGCTCCGGACTGGTCCACGACGGGCTGCTGGAGGTTCATGAAGGGCAGGAACTGTTTGGCGTCGGCGTCGAGGATCACCTTGTTGCCGAGCTTCGGCAGCACGTCGCCGATCGTCTCCAGGTAGAGCCGCTGCCGCGTCACCTCCGGCGCCTTGTCGTACTGCTCGAGCAGCGCCGTGAACCGGGCCACGTCCCCCTCGGCTTCGTTGACCCGCTTCAGGGCATAGCCCTCGGCGTCGCGGATCGCCCGCTCGGCCTCGCCGCGGGCTCGGGGCACGACCTTGTTGTACTCGCCGTTGGCCTGGTTGATCATCTGCTCGCGCTCCTGCTGGGCCCGGTTCACCTCGTCGAACGACCGCTGCACCGGCGCCGGCGGGTGGACGTTCTTGAGCTGGACCTGCTGGACCCGGAGCCCCATGGTGAGTTCGCGGACGAGCTCCGTGAGCTTGGCGATCGCCTCGTTCTCGATCTCCTGGCGGCCGACCGTCAGCACCTCGTCCACGGTGCGGTCGCCCACGACCTCGCGGAGCACGCTCTCGGAGAGGTCGCGGAGGGTGGGGCGGGGTTCGCGGTGGTTGAACAGGAATCGCTCGGGGTCGTCGATCTCGTACTGCACGACCCATTCGACGTGGGCGGCGTTGAGGTCGCCGGTCACCATGTCGCTCTCCTGCTCCGTCTCGCGGGACGTCTGGTCGGGACTGAGCGCCCCGGGCGTGCCGAAGCCGAACTCCATCTTCAACTGCCGCTTGACCGGGATCACCGTCACCGTGTCGATGCCGAAGGGAATCTTGAACCGCAGCCCGGGGCCGACCGTGCCGATGAGCCGGCCGAACCGCTGCACCACGCCGACGCTCTCCGGGCCGACGGTGTAGACGCCGCGGGCGAGGCCGGCGATCAGGGCGGCGGCAAGGGCGCCGGCGATGAACAGGCGAAACGACGCGGCCGAGGGAACGTTCGGGGCGGGGCCGCGCCGCGGACTGCCGGGGAATCCAGGGATGGGAGGCATGATGCTCGCCGTGGTGAGTGGATAACGCAGTGATACCCAGAAACCGGACCGGCGTCGAATTCGGAAAAAAGCCGGCCTGGCGGCCCCGGCCGGGCCCGTTCAGGGGGGCGTGCCGTCGAGCGCCTCCCGGACCGCCTGCCGGGCGTTCCGCCAGCGGCTCTTCACGGTCCGTTCCGAGCACTCCAGCAGCCGGGCCACGGTCCGCTGATCGCAGCCCATGTACCAGACGCAGTCGAACACCTCACGGTCGGCGGCCGGCAGCCCGCAGACGGCGTCGTGGAACGCCGTCCAGCGGTCGAGCCCCTCGTCCGGCGCGGCCGCACGATCGACGTGATGCCGCGGGATGGAATCGTCCTGCGCCGGGGCCACGTTGGTGCCGTGGTTGCCGCCGTAGGCGCGGGGCCCGGCATGCTTGCGGGCGAGGTCGATGAGCTCCCGGTGGATCTGCCGCGCCGCCAGCGCGAGCAGATCCCGGGGAGATCCGGGCCGGAGCTCCGCCAGGGCGCGGTGCAGGCGCAGCGACGCGTTCTGGAGGACGTCGTCGGTCTCTTCCCAGCGACGGACCTGCGGGAACCGGTGCAGCAGCCGATGGGCGAGCAGGCGGAGCCGTTCCTGGGAGACCTCCACGATCCGGTCACGGGCCGCCGGATCGCCGGCGGCGAGCCGTGCGAGGCAGTGGGCGAGGTCGCGCGAGAACGTGTCGTCGGAATCCATGCGGCGGCCGCTGGGTGTCAGGCCATGGGGGGGCGATCCCCCGGCCCTCCATGTATAACCCTCGGCATGGCAGGTGCGATGGCAGCGGGCGAAGGAGCGGAGGATTTTCAGGGTGACCGGCCCGAGGATGCCGCTTTCGGCGCGGAGCGGGCGTCTGGGAGGCCGGAGCACGCCGGGTATGGGGAGCGAACCGGGGACGGACTGTCCGGCGCCGGCGACGACTTCGGCCTCGGCCCGACCGCCGTGCCCGCGATGCTCGCGCCGGGAATCGATCTCGGGGGCGTCACGCTCCTGCGGCTGATCGGGGAAGGGGGCATGGGCCGGGTCTACGAGGGCCGGCAGCGGTCGCCTGACCGGCCGGTCGCGGTCAAGGTGATGCGCGACGTGTTCGCCAGCGAGGCGACGCTGCGCCGGTTCGAGCACGAGGCTGAAGTGCTCGCCCGGCTCCGGCATCCGCACATCGCGCAGATATACACCTTCGGCACCTGGGCGGCCGGGCACGGCCCGGTGCCGTACTTCGTGATGGAGCTCGTGGACGGCGCCCGGCCGATCACCCGGTTCGCCGCCGAGACCCGGCTGTCAATCCGGGACCGCGTCCGGCTCCTGCGCGGCGTCTGCGCCGCGGTCGCCCACGGGCACCAGCGGGGCGTGATCCACCGTGACCTCAAGCCGGGCAACATTCTCGTGGACGCCACGGGCGAGCCGAAGGTGATCGACTTCGGCGTCGCCCGTTCGACCGACCGTGACCGCGGCCCGACCACCGCCGCCGGGGACGTGGTGGGCACGCTCCGCTACATGAGCCCGGAGCAACTGGCGGGCGATCCCGAGGCGATCGACGCCCGAACCGACGTGTATGCGCTGGGCCTGGTGCTCCACGAGGTCGTCACCGGCCGGCTGCCCCGCGACGTCGCCGGGCCGGCGACGCAGGCGCCGGGCAGCGGGCCCGAGCATCAGGTCCTTCTTCCGACCACGGGCATGCAGCGGGCCGTGACCGGCGAAGGAAGTCTCACCGGCGCCGACGGTCGGTCGCTGGCGGCGATCGCCACGAAATGCCTGGAGCCCCGGCCGGCCGACCGCTATGCGACGGCCGCGGAGCTCACGCAGGACATCGACCGCTGGCTCGCGGGCGCTCCGGTCCTCGCCCGGCCGGATGGCGTCGTCGAGACGCTCCTTCGGCTTGCCCGCAGGCACCGGGTCGCGGCCGCGGCCCTCGGCGCCGCGGGCCTCGCGGCCGTGGTCGCCGTGGCCGGCATCGGCGCGAGCTGGATGCGGGCCGAGCGGGAACGACGGCGGGCCGAGGAGTCGCGGGCGGCGGCGGACAGCCGGGGCCGCGAGGCCGAGCGGCAGGCGGCGGCCGCCCGCGCGGAACTGGCGTTTTCCAACGTGCTCCTCGCGGCCGAGGCCCGCGACCGCGGCAACGTGGCCGAATCCCGCCGCCTGCTCGACGCGGCCCGCGGGCTTGCCCGGACCGATCGCGAGCCCTTCGAGGTCGCCGCCATCGCCGCGTCGCTCGACGACGCGACGGCCGTCGTCGCGGGGCACAACGGGTCGGTCACCGCCGTTGCCTGGACGCCCGATGGCACCCGGCTGGCCACCGGCGACGGTGCCGGCGTCGTTCGCGTCTGGCGGGTCAGGGGCGCGGCGGCCGAGGTCGTTCGCTTCTCCCACGGCGACCGGGTCTGGGCAGTTGCCTTCTCGCCGGACGGCTCGCGGCTGGCCAGCGCCGGGGCGGACGGCACGGTGCAGATTCGGGATGCCGCGACGGGCGCCGAGGTCGCGGTGCTCGCGGGGCATCGGGGCCCGGTCTACGCCGTCGATTTCCGGGCTGCCGGCGCCGCGCTGGCCAGCGCGGCGCGGGACGGCACGGTGCGGGTGTGGAGCACGGCAGCGTGGACCGAGACATCGCGGCTGCGCGGCGAATGGGGCACGGCGTACGCGGTCAGGTTCGGGCCGCAAGGCGGGCTCGTGGCGACCGGCTGGCAGGACGGCGGCCTG
>JBIKKQ010000147.1:0-8475 GCA_044360305.1 Pirellulales bacterium | reverse complement strand
GAGGCCGCGGACCGGCCGCGGTATTGGCTGCCGAGCCCGAGCTTTCTCGACGGCACGCCGGATCCGCTGTGGAACATCACGCTGCCCGACATCCAGGCGCATCGCGGGGTGGCGCGGGTCCTCGGCTATCGGGTCCGGTGGCACCTCGGCGAAAATCGGCCCGCGGCGGCGTGGCGCGACGTCCGCGCGATCCACCGTCTCTCCCGGCTGCTCGCGCCGCCGGGCCGCGGGCCGCAGTGCGTGGTGACGCAACTGGTCGCCATAGCCGTCGAGGCGAACGCCAACGAGGCGACGCGGCTGGTGCTCGCGACGCCCGGCCTGCCGGCGGACCTGCTCGCGACGATCCGTCGGGATCTGGAATCGCTCGGGCCGACCGTCGCGGTCAGCGACGGCATGGCCAGCGAGCGGCTCCTTGGTGTCGATATGGTGGTTGGGGTGGCCCGCCGCACGGCTGGTGGCCGCACCGACCGTGCGGAGCGGTTCGCCGACCTCACCGGCGTTCGGATCACCTCGACCTCGGGCATCAGCCGAATCGGCGGCGGAGAACCGGTCCTGCTGACGAGCCTCGATTGGAACCTCGTCCTCGAACGGTTCAATCTCTTCCACGACGACGCGGAGGCCGCCTGTCGGCTGCCGACCCACCAGGACCGCAAGGCGGCCGCCGACAAGGTGACCGCCGACCTCAGGAGTCGCACGGCGGCTCGAAGCGGCTGGACGTGGGCTGCGATCGGCGACGGGTTTTTGAGTGTGTGCAGCCGCGGGCATCGCAGCGCCCGGCTCGCAGACCGGATTCTGGACCAGCTGGCGGCGGGCTGTGGGTGGATGGACGCGTCAACCCGCAGCGCCGCCCAGTTCGCGCTCACGAAGACCGCCGCGGCCCTCGCCGCCTGGCACGCCGACCGCGGGCCCGACAGCCCCCCCTACCCCGAGCGGCTCGACGACCTCGTCCCCCGGTATCTCGCCGCGGTGCCGGTCGATCCGTTTACGGACAAGCCGTTCATCTACGAGCGCCGGGGAGACGGCTACCTCGTGGCGAGCGTGGGCATGAACGGCGTCTACGACGGCGGCGACGACTACTCCGGGTGGATCGTGCGCGGCGAGTGGCAGGAGCGGAAGCAGGATGTGGACCACCGATCCGCGGACGTCGTCGTGCGGATGCCGATCCCGCCACGGAAGCCGGCCGATCGCTGACCCGGGCCCCGATCGGCCCGCCGACGCCCCGCCCGAACGCTGCCCCGGCGATCGGGGAAGAGTTGCCTTGACTGCCGACGCTCGCGCCTCCGACCGCGGCCGGAGGCGATCCCAGCGCAGGAGCGCCGTCGGCGCCGCCACGCTTCACTGACACACGGCTCGGCTCCTCCACGCGCGCCGGCGACGACAGGGATGGCATGATCATCAGCGGCGAGTGGCAGGAGCGACACGATACTCGGGACATGCAGCCGGCAGTACCGCAGTGCCCTGATCGCCGACACGGTTGAGTCGCTTCTGCTTCCCGGAATGCGGGGTGTCGACGACGCCACGACACGGTGCCGCGCAGTGACGACCCTCACCCGCACCGCCGCGGCGCTGGCCGCCTGGCGGGCCGATCAGCCGGCCGATTCGCCCCCCTACCCCGAGCGGCTCGACGACCTCGTGCCCCGCTACCTGCCGGCCGTGCCCGTCGATCCCTTCACCGACACGCCGCTGATCTACGAGCGACGCGGCGACGGCTACCTGCTCGCGAGCGTCGGCCAGAACGGCGTCTACGACGGCGGCGACGACATGAGCGGTGACATCGTCGGCGGCGAGTGGCAGGAGCAGACTCGCGACGTGGACTACCCCAAGTCCGACCTCGTCGTCCGCATGCCGGTCCCGGCACGAAAGCCCGACGATCGCTGACGCCGGAAAAAACCGGCCCGCATTGCTTCGCCTGTCGCTGGCCCGCCCTCATGCTCGGCAGGGGAGTGCGGTTCGCCGGGTATACTTTCGCCCATGCTTCTGTATCTCGACATGTGCTGCCTCAAACGCCCGCTCGACGATCAGTCGCAGCCACGGGTGCGGCTGGAATCCGAGGCCGTGCTGGGGCTGCTCGCCGCCGAGTCCGCGGAACTGCGATTCGTGCGGTCCCAGGCGCTGTGGCTGGAAAACTCGCAAAATCCGCTGCCGTCGCGGGCCACCCGAGTGGCCCGCTGGCTGGGAACACCCGCGCCGATTCCCGATGCCGCGGCGCTCGCGGCCCGCACCGCGCGCCTGATCGCTGCGGGGTTCGGCAATTTCGACGCGCTGCATATCGCCAGTGCCGAGGCCGCCGGTGCCGACTGCCTGGCAACGTGTGACGACAGGCTCAACGCCGCCGCGCGGCGGGCTGGCACCGACGTTCGCGTGCGTGTCGCGAATGTGGTCGATGTGGCCAGGGAGATGATGCCGTGAACCACGAACTGCTCGCCCCGGCGGAACTTCGGCTGCGGGGCTTCGATGCCCTGGTCGATGCCCTGGGCTGGGTGAACGCCGTTCGCTTCGTGCAGCAGTACGAAACGAGCCGGCTCGACTACACGGCCGAACGCGACCGGATTCTCCCGCCGTGGGATGCGGCGGAACTCGTGCGGCGGCTCGAGGAACGGCCCACCGACGCATCGCCCGACCGCTGACGCGACGATCACGGAACAGGTGCCATGCCTGCCGACGCTCGAGACAGCAGCCGCGACTGGCGGCGATCCCTGCGGCGGATCGCCGTCGGCGTCGTCGTCCTCTTCGTCGCCACGCTCCTCTGGGGCCTGTTCGGCCCCGAGCCGCCGATCCGGGTCGCCCGTGAGACGACGTTCGTCACCGCGCCGCTCGCCGCCGACGGCCTCCCAGACTACGAGGCCGCGGTCCTCGCCATGGCCGGGCCAGCCCCGGCGCCCGAAGACAATGCCGCGGCCGAACTCCTCCAGGTGCTGTGGCCGCTGGGGATCGATGCCAGGAACCTGCCGGCTGTCTGCAAGGCGCTCGGCATCCCCGACACGCCACCGGCCGATCCGCTCGTCGCGCCGACCGACGATCCCGCCGGCAAAGTCTCCGACGACGTCTTCACCGAGACGTACACCAATCCCTGGACGACCGCTGAACATCCCGACATGGCGGCCTGGCTCATGCGGCACGAGGCGGCGATCGACCGCCTCGTCGAGGCGGCCGACCGGCCCCGGTTCTGGCTGCCGAGCTCGTCGCTGCTCGATGGCAGGCCCGCGATGCTGTTTGAAATGACACTCGAGCCGCTGCTGCACCTGCGATGGCTGTCTCGGTTCGTGCACGCCCGCGCGCTGTTGCACGTGGGCGAAGGCCGGCATGCCGCGGCCTGGCGGGACATCCGCGCCGTGCATCGGCTCGGCCGGCTGAGCGTGGCGCGCGAGTCGGGCCCGCAGCCGTTCATGGGGCAGCTCGTCGCGATCGCCCTCATGGCGCACGCGGAGAAGATCACGACCAGGCACCTGCTCGGCTCCCCCACGCTGCCCCCCGATGTTCTGGTGGCCATCCGACGTGACATCGAGGCTCGCCTGCCACTGCGCGACCTTGCCGATGCCGTTGACTTCGAGCGACTCACGTGCGCTGACGCCGTGGTCTCACTCACTCGTCGCGTGCCCGGTGGTCACCTGGCACGGGGCCGAGCGATCAACGACGAGAACTCCGGAGTTTCGACCGCCTTGTCCCTGGCGCCCGCCACGGGCATCGACTGGAATCTCGTGCTCGTGCGGTTCAGCACGTCCTACGACTCCCTCGAAGCCGCCCTGCGGTGGCCGACATGTGCAGAGCGGCGGGCCGCTTTAGATCGCCTCACGGGGGCGATCGCGTCCGCTCGTTCATCGTCCGCCGACTGGCTGGCCGCGGGCCATGCCATTCCCGGGGCATTTAGCCGGCAGTACCGCAGTGAGCTCGTCGCCGACGTGCTGGTGGGACTCCTGTTTCCAGATCCGAATGCAGTCGAAGCAGCCACGACACGGTGCCGCGCGGTGACGACCCTCACCCGCACCGCCGCGGCGCTGGCCGCCTGGCGGGCCGACCAGCCGGCCGGTTTGCCCGCCTACCCCGAACGGCTCGACGAACTCGTGCCCCGTTACCTGCCGGCCGTCCCAATCGATCCCTTCGCCGACACGCCGCTGATCTACGAGCGTCGCGGCGACGGCTACCTACTGGCGAGCGTCGGCCAGAATGGCGTCTACGACGGCGGCGACGACATGACCGGCGACATCATCGGTGGCGAATGGCAGGAGCAGACCCGAAACGTGCCGGAGGAAAAATACGACCTCGTCGTTCGCATGCCGGTCCCCCAACGACGCGCACCACAGCCTCCGGCCGAACCGGCCCCGTAGGTTGGCCGGCATCGCGCCGGGTGGTATTCTGCCCCTGTCTCACGGCGTCTGCCCTGCCCCGCCTCACCCGAGCCGCCCGATGTCGCTGCCCGCCTCCGGCCTCACCCCGATCACCGAGCAGCAGGCCGGGTTCGCCGCTGAGGCGATCGACGGCCTCGCCAAGGCGCTCGGCAAGGTGCTCTTCGGCCAGGACCAGCTCATCGAGATGGTGATCGTCGGCCTGCTGGCCCGCGGCCACATCCTTCTCGAGGGGCTCCCCGGCCTCGGCAAGACGGAGCTCGTCAAGGGGCTTTCAAAAGCCCTCGCGCTGACGAGCAAGCGGGTGCAGTTCACCCCCGACCTGCTGCCCGGCGACATCACCGGCAATCCGGTGCTCGAGGAGGTGGACGGCCGGCGGAAGTTCGTCTTCCAGCCCGGGCCGGTGTTCGCCAACATCCTCCTTGCCGACGAGATCAACCGGGCGAGCCCCAAGACGCAGTCGGCGATGCTGGAGGCGATGCAGGAGCGCAGGGTGACCGTGATGGGGCAGACCCACCCGCTCCCCGCGCCGTTCTTCGTGCTCGCCACGCAGAACCCGATCGAACTCGAGGGCACCTACCCCCTGCCCGAGGCCCAGCTCGACCGGTTTCTGTTCAAGCTCGACGTGCAGAGCAACGACGTCGGCACGCTGGAAAAGATCGTGCTCAACCGGGAGATCGGCGTCGAGCCGCAGGTGGCCGCGGTGATGGACGCACCGACCCTGGAAAAACTCCTCGACCAGGTCCGCCGCGTCTACATGCCCCCCACCGTGGCCAACTACATCGCCCGCCTCGTGCAGGCCACGCACCCGGGCGAGCCGCACGCGGCCGGCGTGAAGTTCGGGGCCTCGCCGCGGGCAGCCCTGGCCCTGGCCGCGGCCGCCAAGGCCCGGGCCCTTCGCGACCGGCGGATCAACGCCGCCTACGAGGACGTGCGGGCCGTCGCCGCCCCGGTCCTCCGCCACCGGGTCGTCCTCGACTACGGGGCCAGGCTCGAGGGCCTGACCACCGACGCCCTCGTGGCCCGGCTTCTGGAGAAGGTGCCCGCCCAGGACAAGCCCCTCCCGTCGAGCCTCGCGGCCGCGAAGGTGTGACATGCAACGGCAATTCCTCCGGCTGGTCGCGGCGTGCACGGTCCTCGGCCTCGCGGCCGTGGCCCGCGCCGAGGTGGAGACGCTCGGCACCGACTTGGCCAGCGGCATCAAGGTGGAGGTCGAGGGCTGGACGGGCCTTCGCTCCCCGGCGAACGGCCGCGACCTGGGGCTGATCCCCGTCACCGTCACGATCACCAACGGCAGCCCGGCCGACCACGTCTGGACGGTGGAGCCCGAGCGGATGAATTCTTGGGGCGGAGGGGCGGGCTCGATGCCCTCCGCGCGGATCGCCGTCCCCGCGGGGGCGACCGGAAAAACGACGCTGTTCGTGGGCGCGCCCGCGGGCTACGCACATTACGCCATGGTCCGGGTGTCGGGCCACGGCGTCTCCGCCTCGTTTCACATCCAGGTCGGGTCGTCACGGTCCGGCGGCGGCGGGTCATCTCCTCTCGAGTCCGGAATCTCCAAGGAAGTGCAGGCCGCGCAGGGCAACCCGTTCGCCAAGTACCAGGTCTCGGGCAATCCACTCGACATGGACCGGGCGCCGGAGGATTGGCGGGGATGGACATCGCTGCGCCAGATCCTGCTCACCGAGGGAGAATGGCGGAAACTTGCCGGCGGAGCCCGCAAGGCGATGCTCGATTGGGTCGCGACCGGCGGCCGGGCCGGGGTCCTCGTCACCGATCGGGCTGCCGAGCGGCTCGACGGGATGGGGTTTCCCAAGGCGGGGCCCGACGGCCGGCGGCGGATCGGGGCCGGCGAGATCCTGGCCGTGCCGTGGGACGGCAAGTCGCTCGCGGCCGGCGCGGTCGAACGGTTTCTCGCCGGCGGCCGCAAGACCCGCGAGGATCTCCTCCAGGCGTACCATCCGACCTCGTCGGGCCGCATGTCGGGCGGGGTGGCGATCGAAGGCGGTTGGGCGCCGGGCTTCGAAAGCCTGTTTTCGCTTTTCGGCGTCCGGTCGTTGCCGGTGGTGCCGATCCTCGCCTTTCTCGCGATCTTCGGCCTCGTCGCCGGGCCGCTCAACGTCATGGTGCTGGCCGGCAAGGGGCGCCGGTCGCGGATGTTCTGGACGACGCCGGCGATCTCGCTGGCCGCCACGGCCTTCCTCCTCGGCCTGATGTTCCTGCGCGACGGCGTCGGTGGCGCCGGGGCGCGTCGCGTGCTCGGCCTGTTCGCCCCGGAGCAGACCGCGATGGCGGTGATCCAGGAACAGTTCAGCCGCACGGGCGTCCTCCTCGGAACTTCGTTTCCGATCGCCGAGCCGGCCTGGCTCCAGCCGCTGGGGCCCGTTGACTCCCAGGATGTCCTGCTCGAAATCGACGGCCGCACGCGGGCGGGCGACTGGTTCCGCAGCCGCTCCGACCAGGCGTTTCTGGCCGTGGCCGTGCGTCCCTCGCGGGCCAGGATCGAGGTCGCCGACGCGACCGAGGGCCGGCCGCCGGAGGTGATCTCCAGCATCGACGTGCCGCTGGAGCGGGTGTTCGTCATCGACGAGCAGGGGGGCTACTGGACGGCCGAGGACGTGGGCACCGGCGAGAAGAAGCCGCTCGCGGCCAGCGACGCCGCCGCGTTCGAAAAGTGGTTTGCGTCGCTCCAGAAGGACGCGGGGCCGGTCCGGAGCGAGGCGCTCGAGGCCGTCAGGAACCTCCGTGGCCACGCCTACGCCACGACCGGGCAGGCGGGGAGAGTGGCGGTGGCGACGCTGGGATCGATCCGCTGGACGAACGAGCGGGCCGACTTCGCCGGCCCGTTCACGAGGATTTCCAAGCCATGACCGAGCCCGCGCAGACCGCCCCCGGCCCGTCCCCCGCGCCCGCCGCGAGCCCGCTCGTCGAGGTCCGCGGCCTGAACCGGGTCTTCGACCAGGTGCACGCCGTGCACGACCTGACGTTCTCGATCCGCCGCGGGGCCGTGGTGGGATTCATCGGCGCCAACGGCGCGGGCAAGACGACGACGATGCGGATCATGGCCACGCTCGACGAGCCGACCTCCGGGGAGGTGGTCGTGGACGGCCTCGACGTGGTCGAGGAGCCGGCCCGGGTGCGCCGGCTCGTCGGCTGGATGCCAGACGCCTTCGGCACCTATCCGAACATGACCGTGTTCGAATACCTCGACTTCTTCGCCCGGTCCTACGGATTCACCAGGGACCAGCGCCGGTCGCGGGTCGAGGAGGTGATGGACTTCGCCGATCTCACGCCGCTGGCCGACCGGCAGATGGGCAAGCTCAGCAAGGGCATGGGGCAGCGGCTGTGCTTCGGGCGGATGCTGATCCCGGACCCGGAGTTCATGATCCTCGACGAGCCGGCCGCCGGCCTCGACCCCAAGGCCCGGCTGGAGTTCAAGAACCTCGTCCGGCTGCTCGCCGCCCGCGGCAAGACGCTGTTCATCTCCAGCCACATCCTCAGCGAACTCGGCGAGATGTGCGACTCGCTCCTGTTCATCGACGGCGGCCGGCTCGTCTATCACGGCGACGCCGATTCGCTCCGCCACGGCCAGCCGGCCGGCGACGGGGCGGCCGCCACGATGGTGGTGGTCGTGAGCGTGGCCGGCGATCCGCGGCCGCTCGTCGAGTGGGCCGAGACGAACCGGGGCTGGAGCGTGCTCGAGGAGCGCCGCGACGGCGCCCGGCTGGCCTGCGAAGGGAGCGACCCGGCGGTGTTGGCCGACGGCCTGCGGCGGATCGTGGCCGCGGGCATCCCGGTGGTCGAGTTCCACCGCGAGCAGCGCCGGCTGGAGGAGGCGTTCGTGGACATGGTGAGGGAGCGGCGCTAGGGCGTCTCCGGGGCGTGGAGTGGTGTTTCCCGATGGCTGCCATGATGCGCTCCACCACGACGTTGGCTCCGATGGTCCGGCTGCGGGGCGGCATGAGTTCGCTCGCTGACACGCTCGCGATCCTCACGCCGACCCCGCCGCCTCGGCGGTTCGATGCCGCGGGCAGGACGGGAGACGTCGAGGTTTTCCGGAGATCACGAGGCTCCGGCAGGGGGCCGATGGTCCGGCTGCGGGGCGGCATGAGTTCGCTCGCTGGCACGCTCG
>JBIKKQ010000023.1:0-28366 GCA_044360305.1 Pirellulales bacterium | reverse complement strand
AAGGTTCGGGACAGCAAGGTTCGGGACAGCAGGGTTCGGGTCAGCAGGGTTCGGGTCAGCAGGGTTCGGGTCAGCAGGGTTCGGGTCAGCAGGGTTCGGGTCAGCAAGGTTCGGGTCAGCAAGGCTCGGGTCAGCAAGGCTCGGGACAGCAAGGCTCGGGACAGCAAGGCTCGGGACAGCAAGGCTCGGGACAACCCGGTGCGGGACAACCCGGTGATGATCAACCGGCTCCATCAGCGTCCGGCGAACCCGGCAGCGGTGATTCGTCGTCAGGGCAGAATGGAAACGCACAGGTTGGTGGCAATCCCGGTCAGGCGGCAGCCGGCGCAGGGTCGGCGGAACGCGTCCATCGCGAGGTGGAGCGGGGCGATCAGGAATTGGCCGATGCCCGCAACGCGACCGATCTGGCCATCAAGCACCTCCGGGACAGCGTCGAGGCCGGACAGACCGACGTCCTCGACCAGCTTGGCTGGACGCCGGACCAGGCCCGGCAATTCCTCGACCGCTGGGAGTCGATGCGCCGGCAGGCGGGGAGCGGCGACGCCCGGAAACGCATTGAGTTCGAGCGAGCCGTAAAGAGCCTTGGCCTCCGTCCCGATGGCGTGCGCAGTTCCCGTGCGGTGACCGCCGATCCCCGCGGCGGCCAGACGGAGGGACGGCGCAGCCGGCCGCCGAGCGAATACCGCGAGCAACTCAAGGCCTATCTCCAGGGCACCGACGGTCAATGAGCCAGCCGTTCGTCGGCCCGCGGCACCTCGTGGCCTTCAGTCCGAAGCGGATCCCGCACTGCTTCACCGACGTCCTCGTCCTCGGGGGCGGCTTGGCCGGCCTGCGGGCGGCGTTGGCGGTCGATCCGCGGCTCGCCGTGACCGTGGTGACGAAGGACGACCTGCAGGGGTCGTCGAGCCAGTGGGCCCAGGGAGGCATCGCCGGGGTCGTCGATCCCGAGGATCGGTTCGACAACCACGTCGCCGACACGCTGACTGCGGGCTGCGGGCTCTGCCATCCGGACGTCGTCGATGCCGTCGTCCGCGAGGCCCCGACGCGGATCGCGGAACTGATCGCCTGGGGCACGCGGTTCGATGCCAGCAACGGCGCCCTCGAACTGGGCCGCGAAGGGGGGCACAGCCACCGGCGGATCGTCCACGCGCTCGGCGACTCCACCGGCCGCGAGGTGATGCGGGCGGTGATCGAGCGGACCCGCGGGCTGGCCAACCTCGAGGTCTGGCCCGACACGTTCACCATCGACCTCGTGACCCACGAGGGCGCCTGCCGCGGAGCCGTCGTCTGGCACCCGGCCCATGGCAAGACGATCGTCTGGGCGCGGCGCACGATCCTCGCCACCGGCGGCGCCGGCCAACTGTACCGGGAATCGACCAACCCGCCCGGCGTCAGCGGCGACGGGCTGGCGCTGGCCTGGCGGGCGGGTGCGGAGCTGCGCGACATGGAGTTCATGCAGTTCCACCCCACGGTGCTCTACATCGCCGGCGGCTCGCGCAGCCTGATCACGGAGGCGGTCCGCGGGGCGGGCGCGCACCTCGTCGATCGCGACGGCCGGCGGTTCATGCCCGAGTTCGATTCCCGGGCCGAACTGGCGCCGCGGGACGTGGTCTCGCGGGCGATCACGGTGGTCATGCACCGCACGCACCATGCCAACGTGTATCTCGATCTCTCGCACCTCGACGCGGACCTGGTCCGCCGGCAGTTTCCGGGGATGGCCGCGGTGTGCGCGAAGTTCGGCCTCGACCTGGCCCGCGACCGGATTCCCGTCCGGCCCGGCGCCCATTACATGATCGGCGGCGTGTCGGTGGACGCCGAAGGCCGGACGACGCTGCCGGGGCTGTTCGCCGCGGGCGAGGTCACCTCCAGCGGCCTCCACGGCGCCAACCGGCTGGCGAGCAACAGCCTGCTGGAGGGCCTGGTCTACGGCGGCCGGGCCGGGGCCGCCGCCTCCGCGGAGGCGGTGCAGGTCGCGGCCGGCGGTGCCGAGGAGTTTCGCGTTCCGCCGATCGCCTTCCCGCGAACGCCGGACACCGGGGGCGACCCCCAGGGGACGCTCGATCTCGCCGACATCCGCAACTCGCTCCGGGCGCTGATGTGGCGGCAGGTCGGCGTCGAGCGGTCTGAGGAGCCGCTCGCCGAAGCCCTGGAGACGGTCGAGGGCTGGTGCCGGTACGTGCTGCCGCGGCAGTTCGCCGATCCGCAGGGCTGGCAGCTGCAGAACATGCTCGAGGTGGCGCGGCTGATGATCCGCAGCGGCCTCGCCCGGCGCGAAACCCGCGGCGTCCACTTCCGCTCCGACCATCCCGCCACCGACGACGCCTGGCGGGCCCACATCGCCTGGCGCCGCGACCGGCCGGAGTCCATCCTCCAGCCCGTCGCCGGCAGCGGCACGGGCTGACCGCGGCCGGGCCACCGCACCTCACCAGCGTGCGTTACAGGCGGAACAGTTCCCGGGCGTTGTCGCACAGGATCCGACGCTGGTCCCCGACGGGCAGGTTCAGGCTGCGAAACGGCTCGAGGATGTCGCCGGGCTGCACCCAGGGATGGTCGCTGGAGAACAGCAGCCGGCGCGGGCCGCTGAAGTCGATCGCGAACCGCAACGCCTCCGGCAGCGGGGAGACGATGTCCATGTGGATCGATCGCAGATACTCGCTCGGCTTCCGCTCCAGGTTCTGCGGGCCGCGTTTGAGCACGCGGAGTTGATGATCCATCCGCCCGGCAATGAAGGGCAGCGTGCCGCCGAGGTGCGGGCAGACGAGTTTCAGCCCCGGGTGCCGGTCGAGCAGGCCGCTGGCGATGATCCGGGCCATGGCGATCGTGTTTTCGAACATGTTGCCCAGCGTGCTGGTCAGTTCGTAGCCCTTGACCTGCTCGGTGGTCGCCGGCTTGGCCGGATGGAGAAGCACGGGCACACCCAGCTCCTCGGCCCGGGCATACAGCCAGCGAAACTGCGGCTCGTCGCACCAGGCGCCGGCCAGATTCGTGTATAGCAGGATGCCGACGAACCCCAGCTTCTTGATGCACCGGTCGAGCTCCTCGCCGGCCGCCTTCTCGTCCTGCAGCGGCAGCGTGCAGAGACCGCGAAATCGATCGGGATGTTTCCCGATCACGGCCGCCAGCGAATCGTGGATCACCTGCGCCAACGCCGGCCCGTCGGCGCCGAACCATTCCGGGCCGGGGTCGTTGGTGCTCAGCAGGGTGATCTCGATGCCATTGGCATCCATCGACTCCAGCTTAGCGGCGACGCTGGTGTAGTGGGCCGGGATCTTGCGCACCCAGTCCCCCATCGTGAGCACGGCGCCCCCGTCCCGATCGACCACCAGCGGCTCCGTCTTGCGGCGCCGCATGACGTCGATCACCTCGGGGAAAAACATGTGGCTCTGGCAATCCACCAGGCCGCGGACGACCGGGGAGTCCTGCGCGGTGCCGGGGGCGGCATCGGCACCGGCGTCCGCCGACGCCGCCAAGGGGAGGCCGGCGATCCCGGTACCGGTGACGCCGAGAAATTGACGCCGTCTGGCCCTCATATCTTTTCGTTGCCGAAGTGTCGTGCGGGGGGCGTGCACCAATCACGCACGCCCGCACACGAACGCCGGAATCCTAAGACGGCCGCTCACCGCACGCCACCATGGCTCCAGCCGAACAGCGGGGAATGCCGATTTCCCCCGGGGGAGCGGCGAACGCCGCGGCGATGTGCCGGGCCGCGCCGTCAGAGCCGGCCCGATCCGCAGGGTCTGCCAGCCGCTCGGATCGCCACGGACGGGACGAGAGCGACGTCATGGATGCAGCGACCGCCATGCCCGGCGCCCCGCCACCGGCCCCGGCGCCGTGGATCGAGCGGCTCGTCGCCAGCCGCGCGGTGCGATCGGGGTACGCGAGCACGCTGGCGCACCTCGTGGTTCTGATCGTTCTCGCCCTGTTTGTGCCCCGGCACGACCGGCCGCCGCGGCCGGGGCCGATCCGGCTGGAGTTCGGTTCGGCCGGGGCGGGCGACGCCGACGGCGCGGGTGTGGCGATCGAGATGGCGGCCAGTGCCGTGCCGCTCCCCGATCCCCAGCCGCTGCCGTCACTGCCGGTCGCCGACCTCGCCGGCGACCCGACCATCGCTCCCGTCGAGCCGGCGCCTGCCGATCCGGCCGCCGAGCCCGTGCCGGAGGAGGTGCGCACGGCGCCGGATACGGCGATCAAGGCGGTCCCTGCTTCCCTGGTGCGGTCGGAACCGATGCCGGCAGCCCAACGCGCCACCGGCGGCGCCCCGCTCCGGGCCGGCCGGACCACGGGCCGTGGCCCCGGTGTCCGCGGTCGCGGGGGCTCGGCGGCCAGCGAGGCGGCGGTGGAACGCGGGCTCGCCTGGCTCGCCGCCCATCAGGCCGAGGACGGGTCGTGGCGGTTCGACCTCTCCGGCTGCCGCTGCGACGGCGGCTGTCGGGATCCGGGCACGGTGGCGAGCACGACCGCGGGCACCGGGATCGCCCTGCTCCCGTTTCTCGGCGCCGGCCACACCCATGTCGAGGGACAGTATCGGGAGACGGTCGCCAGGGGACTCGCCTACCTCGACAGCCGGATGCGACCCACACCGCGCGGCGGCGACCTCGGCGAGGGGACGATGTACGGCCACGGCGTGGCCACGCTCGCCCTGGCCGAGGCCTACTGCATGACGCAGGACGACGTGCTCAGCGGACCGATTCGCGACGCGGTCCGGTTCACCGTCGCGGCCCAGGACTCCTACGGTGGCGGCTGGCGTTACCTGCCGGGACAGGCGGGCGACGTCACCGTGACCGCCTGGCAGGTGGCGGCGCTCAAGAGCGCGGCGATCGGCGGCATCGAGGTGCCCTGGACGGCGATCGACGGCGCCGGCCGGTTTCTCGACCGCGTCCAGTCGCAGAACGGCGCGGCCTACGGCTACCAGGGGCCGCGGGCCAAGCCGTGCACGTCGGCGATCGGCCTGCTCTGCCGGATGTACACCGGCTGGCAGAACCATGACACGATCGACCGGGGCCTCGCCGAACTCGCCCGGCCGGGCCCCGCGGCGGCGGCGATCTACCAAAACTTCTATCTCGCGCAGGCGCTCCTGCAACGGGACCACCCGGCCTGGCCGCGGTGGAACGCGAAGAACCGCGATCAGATCGTCGCCCAGCAGGCGCGAATCGGCCACGAGACGGGCAGTTGGTTCTTCGCCGACCCGGAGACCGCCCCGGGGGGCCGACTCGCCCACACCGCCCTCGCGGTGCTGACGCTCGAGGTCTACTACCGGATGCTGCCGATCTACGGGCCCCGGGCGGTGGAGTGACGCCGGTCCGGTCGCGGCAGATCCACGCCCCGGACGGGCCTAGACCGGCGAGCTGGTCAGTACCGCTTCATGTCGACGTAATGGAGAACCCGCCGGACGGTGTCGAGGAGTTCAGGCGCCGCGGCCAGGGCATCGGCCAGCACCGTGTCGGCGCTCTCGATGAGGTAGTCGTGGGCGATCGCGTTTCGCAGGAGCCGCATCTCCCGCCATCGATGAGCCGAGTCGATGCGCAAAGGCGGCCACGCGGCTACGGGACTCCTCCAAAACCTGCGCCGCCGCCTGCATCAGCACCAACTGCTCCTTCAAGAGACGTGTCAGGTGTTCGACCACAGCTCGACTCCACGCATTCGCGCCAGGGAAGAGAATGGCCCGCTTTCAAGCCCGTCGTCGATAACAATGTCAACTCTCTGCTCGCCGATTTCATCTTCGAGGGCCAGCCGCAGCCGCCGCTTCAGTCGCTCGTAATCGACACCGTGCGTCGGATCGATCTCCACGAGCAGGTCGATGTCACCGCCGCGGCGAGCGGGATCGGTTCGAGATCCGAAGACGACGATGCGACGCCACCGGATCCCGGTCGCACCGCAGGTGGACTCCACGGCCCGACGTATGCCATCCCGCTCGTTGGGAGACAGACGCAGGTCCAAGATGGCGGTGGCCATGGAGAACCCTCCTCTGAAGGCTGCTGTGAATCGCTTCGCCACACTATACCGTTCGATGGGGTGTCGTGGGCCGCGACGACCAGCCAGCCAGGCACCAACCAGCCACCAGCCGGGGCCCACACGCAACTCACCGGGCGGAAAACGGCTGCAGAAGCGCCCTCGGCCGGGCTAGGCTTTTACTAGCGTGAGCAGGTTGTAGTTGACGGTTTTGGTGGTTGTGTCCGTGAGGGGTTGCCCATGCCAAACACGCTCGAGGTGTGCTATCGGATGCTTCCGACCTACGGTCCCCGGGCGGTGGAATGACGCCGGTCCGGCAGCGGCAGATCCACGCCCCGGACGGCGCCTATACTGGGGAGGTTCGGGCGACGCCCACTTCCCCTCGACCCTCCGATGCGGCTCGCGACCTATTCCTGGCTGGCGGTGGTGCTCGCGGTCGCGAGTGCCGCCATCGGCTGGCTCGGCCTCGCCGGCTGGATGGCGGCCGTCGTCCTCGTCGCCAGCGTCGGCATGCACGTCGCGGGCAATGCGATCGGCACCCGACTGCGGGACGACACCGACCGCGACCTGGACCGCGTCGGCATGGCCCTGCGATCGCGGCCGGCCATCGACCTTCCCCCCTCGCGACCGGGACATCTGCAGCGCAGCACCCGGCTCGGCCTGCTCGTCCCCGTCTCGGCGGGCATCGGCGGCCTGTGCGGTGGCGTCATCGGGGGCGGCTGCCTGCTGACGATGACCTCCTGCTCCCTCCCCGGCGCCGTGCTGGGCGGCGCGTCGGCGGCCGTGGTCGGCGGCCTGGCGGGGTTTCTCGCCGCCAGTTTCATCGAGATCGTCCGCAACAGCCTGCGCGAGGCGATCGCCGCGGAGCGGACGGCCGCGCACCGCGACCGGTCGGCCTGAGCCGCCCCCCGTGGATTGCCGGGGCGGAACGTGGTACAACCCGCTCGATCCGGCGCCGGTGCGCGACCGGTGACACCCCCGGAACCAGCAGCCATGGCCAAGCCCCATCGCGGCCTCAAGAAGGCGAATCACGGATCGCGTCCCGCCAACAGCAAGGCCCGCAAGGCCAAGCGGAAGCACATCCGCACCTGACCCTCATCGATCCGCAGCACCCGTCGATCGCAGGAACGACCGCAGTGGCCCCGCGTGACTACATCATCCACCCCGACGAGTACGACGTCGATCGGGTGATCGCCGACATTCACGAGATCCGCCGCTGGAACCGGCAGCGGTTCGAGATGGAGCAGTTGACGGCCATCATCCACGAAGATCACGAACGCTGCCTGTGCGTCGGCTACAAGGACGTGACGCCGGAGGAGTTCTGGGTCCGCGGGCATTTCCCCGGCATCCCCCTGATGCCCGGCGTGATTATGTGCGAGGCGGCGGCCCAACTCTCCAGTTACTTCACCCACCGCTACGACCTGCTGCAGGCGAAGGTTATCGGGTTCGGCGGCCTGGAGGAGGTCCGGTTCCGCGAGCCCGTGGTGCCCGGTGACCGGCTGGTGATCGCCGTCGAGAAGGTCCGCGTCCGTCCCCGGGCGATGATCGTCTGCCGCTTTCAGGGCGTCGTCCGAGACAGGATCGTCGTCGACGGCATGATCAAGGGCGTGCCGCTGCCGCTCGACGTGCTGGCCGCCGCGCCGAGCGACCGGCACACCGGCGGCTGAATCCGCGACCGTCCTCCGGCCCGGCCGACACGCCCCATGCCACGCCGCCCCCCCAAGAAGCCCGACCCGACGGTCGATCTGTCCGCGCATCTCTCGCCGCTAGCCTCGCTGCCGATCCCCTGCGATCCGGCCACGCTGTTTTCCCGCCCAGCGCCGGTGGAACTCGAGGTCGGCAGCGGCAAGGGCCTGTTCATCGCGGCCGCGGCCACAGCCCGGCCCGACCGTAACTTCCTCGGTGTCGAAATCGCCGCCGGCTACGCCCGGCTGTGCGCCGGCCGGCTGGCCGCGGCGGGAGCGAACAACGCCCGCATCATCCACGGCGACGCCACGTTCCTCGTGCGCAGCCTGCTGCCCGACCGCTGCCTGGCCGCGGTTCACGTCTACTTCCCCGACCCGTGGTGGAAGGCCCGGCACCGCAAGCGCCGCGTCCTGTCGGAGCCGTTCCTGCGCCAGGCCGGGCGGACGCTCGTCGCCGGCGGCGAACTGCACGTCTGGACCGACGTCGAGGAGTATTTCCTCGAGGCCATGGCGGCGGCCCGGGAGACGGGGCTGTTCACGCCCCCCCGGGAGGAGTCGGCCGCGGAGCCCCGGCACGACCTCGACTATCGCACCCACTTCGAGCGCCGCACGCGGCTGGCTGGCCTGCCGGTCTGGCGGGCCGCGCTGGTGCGCAACGACCTGCCGGCCGGCTGCGCACGGATCGAGCCGCCGGCGGCACCGGCCTGACCGCCGCTACCCGGCGGGCACCGTCTCGTAGGTTCGGCCCGAGCCGCCCCGCGACGTCTGGCCGAGGGCGATCTCGTAGAGCCGCTCCCCCGCCGGCGTCGGATAGCGGCCCGTCAGGCAGGCCTGGCAGAGCTCGTCGGCGCCGAACCCGATCGACCGCGCCACCGCCTCCACGGGCAGGTAGCGGAGCGAATCGGCGCCGAGCCGGGCGGCCATCGCCGCCTGGGCCTCCGCGGTGAGCGGCCCACCGCGCAGGAACTCCGGCGCGAACAATTCGTCGATCGTCGACATGTCGATGCCGTAGAAGCACGGGGCGACGATCGGCGGGCAGGCGACGCGGACGTGGATCTCGCGGGCCAGGCCGAGGGACCGCATCCGTCCGAGCAGCACCTTCATCGTCGTGCTCCGGACGATCGAGTCCTCGACGAGGATCACCCGCTTCCCCTCCAGCACCTCGCGCAGCGGCGTGTACTTGGTCTCCGCCTTCTGCCGGCGGCTGGCGGCACCGTCGATGAACGTCCGGCCGGTGTAGCGGTTGCGAATCAGGCCCTCGACCGACGGGATGCGCAGCCGGAAGGCCATGGCGTCGGCGGCGGCCTTGCTCGTGTCGGGCACGGGGACCACGACCGTGTCCTCGTCGATCGGCACCGTCTCCAGCCGAGCAAGCTCCTCGCCGAGCCGTTTGCGGGTCAGGTACACGCTGCGGTCGTCCATCGAGCTGGCGACGTTGGCGAAGTAGATCCACTCGAAGAAGCAGTGGGCCCGACGCGGGCTGGCCGCGAACCGCTCGACGCGGATCGTGTCGCCGTCCACGAGCAGGGCCGTCCCCGGCTCCAGGGAGCGGATCGACTCCGCCGGGAAGCCGAGGTTGAGCAGGGCGACGCTCTCGCTGGCCGCCGCCACCAGCGGGCCGAGGCGGGCGTAGACCATTGGCCGGATGCCGAGCGGATCGCGGGCCACCAGCAGCCGGCCGCAGGCGTCGAGGAGAGCGATGTTCCAGGCGCCGTCGAAGCGGGCCGAGATCGCCGCCAGCAGCCGGACCGGGTCGGGTTCCGCGTCACCGGCGAGCTCGCGGCCGATGGCGTGCATGATCACCTCGGTGTCGTTGTCCCGGGCGAGGTGGTTGTCGTCGGCCGCGAGGATCTCGGCGCGGAGCTCCGGGTAGTTGGCCAGCTGGCCATTGAAGCCGAAGGCGAACCACTTCCGCTTCTGGATGTGGGGCCGCTCCAGCGGCTGGGCGTAGCCGCGGTCGTCAGCCCCGCAGGTGGCATAGCGGACGTGCCCGATCGCGGCCCGGCCGGAGTGCTGCTCCATCAGGCTCTCGTACTTGCCGCGATGGCTCATCCGGAACACCTCGCTGACGCTTCCCACCTCCTTGTAGGTGGCGAGCAGCTGGGCGCGGGCGGGGTTCCAGACCGTCATGCCGGCGGAGAGCTGGCCGCGGTTCTGGATGTCGAGGAGCATCCGCGGCACCAGCCGGGAGACCTCCTCCTGCCCCTGCAGCGGACAGAGCGGGGAGGTTTCGGCCGAGCGGAGGTGATAGATCGCTGCCAGGCCGCACTCGTGATGGAGGTCGCTCATCGGCGGGTTTCCTGGCGGGAAGGCGGCGCTGACGCGGGCCGCCCGGCGACGGTCGATCTCCGCCGGGCGAATATACGGGCCGCGCCGTCCGTCGCTCAACCTCGGGCCGTCAGGCCGCGGATTCCGGCCGCCGCACCGGTGGTCGCGCCGGCCGGCGAACGGGTAGGATTCGCCGGTGCCGCGCCGACCGAGCCGCGGCCCGCCTCTCCGGTCCCGCGTCCCCGATGAGCGAATCGCTGCGCCCCGAACTCGTCGCCGCCGCACGACTGATCGTCGTCAAGGTGGGCACTCGCGTGCTCACCGGCCCCGACGGCCTGCTCGATGCCGCCCGAATCGAATCCCTCGGCCGGCAGTTCGACGCCGTGCTGACGGGCGGCCGCCAGGTCGTGCTCGTCAGTTCCGGGGCCGTGGGGGCGGGCATGGGCCGGATGGGCCTCGACCGCCGGCCCCAGGAACTCGCCGGGCTGCAGGCCGTGGCGGCCATCGGCCAGAGCTGCCTGATCGAGGCCTACGAGCGGTCGCTGCGCGGCCGCGGCCGCCACGTCGGCCAGGTGCTGCTCGTGGCGGACGACTTCCAGGACCGCACCCGATACCTCAACATCCGCAACACCCTCCGGGCACTGCTCGACTACGGCGCCATCCCGGTCATCAACGAGAACGACACCGTGAGCGTCGAGGAGCTGCGGACCTCGTTCGGCGACAACGACCGGCTCGCCGCCCTGGTGGCCACGCTGCTCGGCGCCCCGCTGCTCGTCCTGCTCTCCGACGTCGAGGGGCTGTTCGACCGGCACCCGGCCGAGCCCGGCGCCCGGATCCTCGGCCACGTCCCCCGGATCGACGCGGCGGTGGAGGGGCTGGCCCGCGACCGGCTCGGCGGTCTCTCCAAGGGGGGCATGGCGAGCAAGATCGCGGCCGCCCGGATCGTCACCGAGTCGGGAGCGGCCTGCATCATTGCCTCGGGCCGCGACGACCACGTGCTGGAGCGGATCTGCGCCGGCGAGCCGGTGGGCACGCTGTTCACGGGCCGGACGGAGACCATGCCCGCCTGGAAGCGCTGGCTCGGCTGGTCCACCGACGTCCGCGGCACCCTCGTGGTGGACGCCGGCGCCCGCGCGGCCGTCGTCGATGCCGGCCGGAGCCTGCTGGCCGCGGGGGTGACGGAGGTGCGCGGCGATTTCGCGACCGGTGACGCCGTGGCCCTGGAGACGGCGGGCGGGCGGCCGTTCGCCCGCGGACTGGTGAACTACCCGGCCGCCGACCTGCGCCGGATCGCCGGCCTGAAGACCGAAGGCATCGCCACCGTACTCGGCTACTGCCCCTACCAGGAGGTGGTGCACCGCGACAATCTCGCCGTCACCTCGCGCGAGACGGCTCCATGCTGACCGCCGCCGCCGGCCGCCGGTCGTGCCCCGCCCTCCTGCCAACAGGCCCGAGCCGCCGATGATCGTCGAACTGCTGATCGTGCTGGCGCTGATCCTCGCCAACGGATTTTTCTCGGGGGCCGAGATGGCCATCGTCGCCAGCAAGCGCGGCCGGCTCCGCCAGCTGGCCGCCGAGGGGGACGCGGCCGCGCGAACGGCGCTGGAGTTGGCCTCCAGCCCCGACCGCTTCCTGCCCACCGTGCAGATCGGGATCACGCTCGTGGGGACGCTGGCGGCGGCCTACGGCGGCGACCGGCTGGTCAGCGACTTCGCCGCGCTGATCGAGGACTACGCGCCCGCCTGGATCGCCGACTGGGCCCGGCCGATCGCGCTGGTGACCTTCGTCGCCCTGCTGTCGTTCGTCACGCTCCTGCTCGGAGAACTGGTGCCGAAGCGGCTCGCGCTGCGCCGGGCCGAGTCGTTCGCCCGGCTGGCGGCGCCGACGATGCACTGGTTCTCGCGGCTCGCCCGGCCGCTGGTCTGGGTGATGAGCGGCGCCACCTCCGGGGTGCTATTCCTGCTCGGTGTCCGCGCCCAGGACGGGCCGAGCGTGTCGGTGGACGACATCGAACACCTGCTGGAGGCGGGGCGGGCCGAGGGGGTGCTGGAGGCGGTCGAGCAGGCGGTGGCGGCGGAGGCCCTCCGGCTCGGGGAGCGGACGGTCCGCGACATCATGCGGCCGCGGATAGACCTCGACGCGCTCGACATCGACACCCCGGGGGGCGAGATCCTCGGCGCCATCGCCATGGCCGGCTACTCGCGGCTTCCGGTCTACGAGGGTTCGCTCGATCACATCCTCGGCTACGTGTCGCTCAAGGACGTGCTCCGGCACACCTGGATGGGCTGGCCGCTCGAACTGCGCAAGATGCTCCACCGCGCCCTGTTCGTGCCGGAGACCATGCCGCTCGACCGGCTGCTGGGGCTGTTTCAGCGCGAGAAGAACCAGCTCGCCATCGTGCTCGACGAATACGGGGGCACGGAGGGAATGGTGACCTTGGAGGACGTGATCGAGGAGCTCGTCGGCGAGATCCACGACGAGCACCGCACCGAGGCCGCGGCCTTCGTGCAGCGGGGGGACGGCTCGTGGCTGGTGGACGGCGGCGCCGGCGTCGAGGATCTCGTCCGGCGGCTGGAGCTCAAGCCCGACGCCCTGCCCCGCGACTACTCCACCGTGTCGGGGCTCGTGCTGTCGGAACTGGAGCGGATTCCGGCGACGGGCGACCAGGTCCGCTGGCGCGGCCTGGTGCTGGAGGTCGTGGACATGGACGGCCGGCGGATCGACAAGCTGCTGGTCCGCCGCGGCTGAGGCTGACGCCGGCCACGCCGCTCAACGCTCGCTGCCGGCGAGGTCGAGCATGTCCTGAAGCACGAAGGGCTGCGGTAGCTGCTCGCCGAAGCCCTTGTCGAGTAGCCGCCGGTAGCGGTCCACCTCCTCGGCCATCTCCCGGGCGCTGAGGGCATCGGCCCGGATCACCGGAGAGGCGTCGAGCACCGTGCGCCAGGCGGCGAACGCCTCCGCGTAGGCGGTGCGGGCCGCCTGCAGGTCGGCCTTCTTCTCCGCCTCGCGGGCCTGCCAGAGCCGTTCCCGGGCCAACAGCGCCGGCGCCGTCGCCTCGGCCTCGCAGCAGGCCCGCCAGAAATTGAAGTTCACGATGTCGCGATACCGATCGATGATCTCCGCCGTCCGTCGCGCCTCGTCGTGCAGCCGGACCAGTTCACCGGCCCGGTCGCGGACCGCGGCCGGCGCCTCGCGGGCGACCTGCTGCCAGGTCGGGGTCGCGGCGGCGAGGGCCTCCTCCGCCAGCCGCTGCTGCTCCGCGGTCCGCTGCGGCGCAGGCGTCTCGACGGCCTCCCGCGCCGCGGGGGGGATCGCCGCCTGCAGCCGCCGCCCGAGGGCGGCGAACTGGCCGGGAAGCAGGGCCTCGAGATCCTGCTCCAGACGCCGGGCCTTGGCCTCCTGCTCCTCCTGGAGCGCCAGCCGGATCGGCACGTGCCAGCTCGTCGGAATCTCCCGGCTGGCATAGGCGGCCAGATCCTGCTGCGCCCGAATCCAGGCCTCGCCGGCCGCGCTGCCGAACGTCCCCTCCGCCTCCAGGGCACGGGCATGGTTGATCGACCACTTCATCACGTGGTTGTGGAACACGAGCGGATTGGGGACCGGGTGCCCGGCATCGACGAGCGCGTCGGCGGCCCGGTATTTCTCCCGGCCCACCAGCCAGTTGTCGCGTTCGGGCAGCGTCCGCGCCGGATCGTCGCGCAGGTGAAACTCCTCGTCCTCCTTGAACAGCCGGCGAAACTGCCGCTTCTCGTCCGCCGTGCCGATCTTGTGGCCGATGAACCAGCCCATCTCCCCGAGCAGTTGCGGCTCCGTCCGGTTCAGGGTCGTCCCCTTGCGCAAAAACTCGATCCCCTTGATGACCCAGGCATAGCGATCGCGGTAGTCGTCGAACTCGACCGAGATGTTGTAGGACAGGTTGTGGGCCTGATGCTTCCACACCGACACGAAGTGCGGCTGCAGCTTGGTCATCTGTTCGAGGGCCGCGGACAGGCTCGTCCAGTCCTTGACCATCTTGTAGTGGTTGATTCGATCCCAGAGCAGGACGACGGCGACGTTCTTCAGGCCCAGCGTGGCCAGCCGCAGCGTCTCGCCGCTGGCATCGACATCCCCCAGCCCCGCCTGGGCGAGACCGCTCTGGGCCCGCATTTGCGCCAGCCTGCCGCCGGCGGAGCGGGCGTCGGCCGGCTGGCTGAGCGCCGACAGCGGCACGAGCAGGCCCGCGATCGCGACCAGCGCCACCACCGTCTCCGTCCGCATGCCGAGGACCGCCCCCCGGCCGGCGGGCCGCCCCCGCTCCGCACCAGCGTTGCTGCCGTTCATGTCGATCCCACCTCCCGGCCGTGGAGAAAAAATGCCCCCGCGACGACGAGCACGATCAGGTAGCCGAGGGTCCGGAGGGCGTCCATGGCGACCAGCGTCGCGGGGATGTCGAAGCCACCAGACACGAAGTCGGACGTCCCCAACGCCGCCAGCGACGGGACCATCCCGGCGGCCAGCCGGAGGGGCGACAGCAGCAGCGTGTCGATCCCCTTCATCCAGCGCACGGCCGCCGTGTCGGCCAGTTCGGCGGTGATGCTCGCCTGGGTCACGATCCGATAGAACGATTCGATCGGCCCGCCGCCGGGCGCCTCCGTGGTGTTTCCCGTGACCTGGCTGGCGAACAGCTTGACGATGAACTCGCGGAACTGGCCGACGAGCAGGACCGCCAGCGTGCCGAACAGGGCGACCGGCCCGGCGACGCAGGTGCTCAGCACGACCCCGAACGCCGTCACGAGGAGCATCTGGAACCAGATGCCGAGGCAGCTCTTGGCGTAGTTGAGGGCGAACGACCCGTTGCCGGACCGCAGGTAGCAGTCCGCCTGGGCGACGCCGTAATACTGCCCCGGCTCCAGGCACTGGAGAATCACCTCCACGCGGCCGTCGGCGACGAGATCCTCGAACAGATCGACCTCGCGTCGGACACCGTCGGCGGCCGCCACCGTCAGCCGGCGGGGGATGACGTGCCGGTCGAGCGTCGCCTCCCGGGCCGTGAACACCACCGGGTCGCTCTGCAGGCGGGTCACGGGATTGCGGACCCGCAGGCTGCCGCTGATCCCCTTGTCGATCTGCCCCTTGTGGGTGCGGAACACGTGGACCTCGATCTCCAGCGGCAGACCGGCGGGAAACTCGCGTTCGGTCACGCCGGCGAACGTCCAGATCGCCGCGGCCAGCGTCCCCCCCTCGATGTAGGACCGATAGGCCCATTCGTCCCCCACGCTGATGCCCCGGTCCTTCGGCTCGCCGCTGCGGCCGAGGAAGGAGAGCCGGCCGCGCAGCGGCCGCCGCGCCTCGAGGATCCCCTCGGGGCCGTCCACCGCGTGGCGGCCGGGCCCCGTCTGCCGGATCGGGTGCGAATGCCCCTGCGCGGTCTCCGCCACGCCGTTGCCGTCGGCGTCGAGCCGCACCCGGTGCCGATGGCCATGGTCGAGGCTCGTCGATCCCTCGAAGCCGATCAGGCCGCCTTCGGCGTCGCGGACCTCGACCAGGCTGCCGGCGGCGACGGCGTGGGAGTGGGCCACGCCCCGGGCCACGAAGATCCAGCCGGCGATCCCCATCGACGTCAGCAGGCCGGTCCCCACCAGCGCGAATCCGAGGATCCGGCCGAGCACGATCTCGCCGCTGCGCGCCGGCTTGGTGGTGACGGTCTGGATCGCCTTGGCCTTGAAGTCGGCCGGCAGGCTGAACACGGCCAGCAGCAGCGTCACGGCGCAGACGAGGAAGTTGGTGGCGGCGAGGATGAACTCGATCCGCAGCCGGCCCGGGTTGACGCTCGCCGGGTCGAGGAACCAGCCGGCAAACACCATGATCAGGGCGAACAGGCCGAGCACCACGAGCACATGCCGACGCAGCGATTCCTTGACCGCCAGCCGGGCCAGGGCCCACGTCCGGCGCCACGAGGTCGCGGCCAGATCGCGGCCGACACCGACGATTGCCCGGTATACCCGGTCACCGGCGGTCTGCGGTCCGACGACGAGCGTCAGCACCACCCAGCAGGCCGCCGCCACCACGACACCGAGCAGGGCGATGGTCACCATGTAGCCGCCGAGGGCGGGGGTGAGCCAGGTCAGGAACGGTGGGATTTCCTCTTCGAGGACCATGCGGACACCTACCGTTGCCCGTCGGGAGCGACGCCGCCATCGCGGCGGGCGCGGCGGCCGGGGCGGGCCTCCGTGTCGCGGACCACCTCGAGGAACAGGTCCTCCAGCGTCGTCGTCGGGTTGCCGATCTCGATGCCGGAGGCGCCATGCCGCTCAAGCACCGCCCGGACCTCCGCCGCCGCGGCCGGCGACAGGTCGCGGGCACGGATCTGCGTGACGTCGGTGACGCGGAGCAGGTCCTCGACCCGGCCCAGCTCCTTGAGCTCCCCCTGGTGGAGCACGGCGATCCGGTCGCAGACGTCCTCGACGTCGGCGAGCAGGTGCGACGACATGATCACCGTCTTGCCGCGCCGCTTCAGGTCGAGGATCAGGTCCTTCATCTCCCGGGTGCCGATCGGGTCGAGGCCGCTGGTCGGCTCGTCGAGGACGACCAGCTCGGGATCGTTGATCAGGGCCTGGGCGACGCCGATCCGGCGGGTCATGCCCTTGGAATACTCCTTCAGTTGCCGGTTCTTGTCCCGCCCCAGCCCGACGAGCCCGATGAGCATGTCGGTGCGTCGCTTCCGCTCCGCCGGCGGCATGTCGAACAGCCGCCCGTAGAAGTCGAGCGTCTCCTCGGCGTCGAGAAACTTGTAGAGATACGACTCCTCCGGCAGGTATCCGATCCGTTCGTTCTTGCCGACGTCGCCGGCGTCGCGACCGAACACGAACGCCGCCCCCGAGGTGGGAAACAGGAGCCCGAGGATGAGTTTGATCGTCGTCGTCTTGCCCGACCCGTTCGGGCCGAGGAGGCCGAAGATCTCCCCGCGCCGGATGGTGAGGTCGAGAGGCTTGAGGGCCACCTTCTTGCTGCGGCCCCAGAAATCCCTGTAGGTCTTGGAGAGGTTCCGCGTCTCGACGACCACATCGTCCGCGGCCGCCGGTCCGTTCCTCGACCCCGCGGCCCGATCCTGCCCGGATTGACTCATCGGCCTCGACTCCCTCGCGCTGCGGACGCCCGCCTGCAGACGTCCATCCTCGTTTGTACCTCATCGAGCCGCGATCGCGGTGCGGCGTGCGATGACCGAGGCAGGAAACCGCACGTCGGCTTGTTGACAGCCTGCCGGCAGTCGCCTACACTCTCGCTGTTGAGACTGATTCTCGATTTCGCCATTTCTTTTTCAAGCCCAAGGATGAAAAAAATGGTTTTTCCCGTCTCTGAACCGACGGCTGGCCCGACTGCCAGCAAGACGCTGGTGCCGGGGCGTTCCCGCCGCCGGGCGTTCAGCCTCGTCGAACTCCTCGTGGTGATCGCGATCATCGCCGTTCTCATGGGCCTGGTGATTCCCGCGGCCCAGGCGGTCCGCGAGTCGGCCCGGCGCACGGCCTGCCAAAACAAGCTCCGCCAGCTCGCTCAGTCCGTGGCGAACTACGAGAACTCCAAGCGCTGCTACCCGGCCTCGGCGTTGCCCGTTACCAGCGGGACCGAGGCCCCGTGGTCGGGCCAGGCCCAGCTGCTGCCCTTCCTGGAAGGGGACGTCATCTTCCGGCGGATCGATTTCACCAAGCCCTACGGTAACTCCGTGAACAAGGACCTGTTTCCCCCCAATGGCGTCGCCGCGACGCGGGTGGATGTGCTGGTCTGCCCAAGCGAGATCCGGGCGCAGGCGGTGCTCGACACCGCCGGCGTGGCCAAGCATTACCCCCTCAACTACGGCCTCAACACCGGGCTGTACCTGGTCCACGATCCGCAGACCGGCGCCGACGGCGGCGGGGCGTTCGCACCGTTTAAGCCGCTGCGTCCGGCCCAATTCGGCGATGGCCTGAGCAACACGCTGGGGCTGGCCGAGGTCAAGGCCTTCACGCCGCGCTGGCAGGACGTGACCTCGATGCCGCCGACCGCCCCGGCCGATGCGACGGCCGCCGCCGCGCTGGCGACCGGCGGCAGTTTCTCCGTCGATGCCGGCCACACCGAATGGGTCTGCGGCCGGACGGTGCACATCGGGTTCACGACCGCGCTCCCGCCGAACACGCGGGTGTTGTACCGGCACTCTGACGGCAAGGACTACGACATCGACCTGACATCGCCCCGCGAGACCTCCCCCACGAAGGCGTCGAACATGCAGCCCGACGCCACCCGGTCCGTGGTCACGTCCCGCAGCCATCATGCCGGCGGCGTGAGCGTGTGCTTCATGGACGGCAGCGTCCGGTTCCTGCGGTCCGACGTCGACGCCCCGACGTGGCAGGCCTTGGGCACGCGAAACAGCGGCGACGTGCCCGCCGACTTCTGATCCCAGCCGGCGGACGCCGAAGCCCGATCAGCGGCCGGCCTGGGTGCTGGCGCTGGTCGCCTGACCCTTGGCCGCGGCCTGCTGCGTCGCCACTTCGACGACGCGAAATGCGGCCTGCAGTTCCCACGCGGCAAAAACCGGTTCGTCCGGATCGCCGCCGGCATGGTCGATCTTCTCCGCCGCGAGCCGCTCCCAGGTCAGGCCGTTGGCAAGGTGCCAGGCCGCGGCCTGGGCAACCTTCTGCGGGATCTCGCCCCGACCCAGGGCCTCGAGCACCACTGCCAGTTTCGGATCCTTGGACTGCGATTCGAGGGCCACGAGCCGATAGGCAACCCGGGGCGAGGGCTCGGGCCTGCCGTGCTGCAGGCAGACCGTGGGCACGCGGATGGTCCGCATCTTGCCCGGCATCACGGTCAGGCCGGCGGCGACGTCAGCCAGCCGCAGTTGACCACCCGCCTCTTGATCCCCGGCATCGAAGTCGGCGATGGCGAGGTCCATCACCTGCCGCAGCGACCACTTCGCCACGGGCTTGTCATGGAGCCAGGCGGCCGCGTCCGCGCCGTGGGCGACGTACGCGTCGAGGAGCCACGCCGGGGCCTGGAAGCGCATCCAGCCGCGAAACCGCACCCAGCGCGGATCGTGCGCGCCGTACACTTCACGGGCGACCCAGCAGAACATGGCGCCGTTGCCGGGGGCGCCACCGATCCCCATGCCCGCCTGGTTCACGCCGCCGCCGGTCACCTGGGGCGACCCTGCTTGGCCGAAGCCGGCCATGTTGCCGTTGGCCCCGATGCCTCCCTGGTTTCCCATGCCCACCTGCGCCAGCACCGGCACCCCGGCGAACGTCGCCGGCATCTTCAATGTCAGCGGCCGATCGGCCTTGTTGGTGACGACGATCTGCGCCGACCGTGAATCGTTTTGGACGAGCTTCACCTCGACGAGCTTGTCGGCCTCCGCTGCGAGCAGCTCCTTGATCTCCTTGACCTCCGGCGGCGCGACCTGCCGCCCGGCCTTCGTCGGCGCGGCAGCCGATGCCACGTGGGCCACGAACAGCGTTGAAAGGACCCAGACGAGGGCAGGCCGCGACATGGCAGGCGTCTCCAGGAGGGATGCGGGCACCGGAATCGGTCCGCGCGTCCAAGAATAGCATCGTCCGCAAGCCGGGATACGAAGGACGGGTGGGGGCAAAACGCCGCCTGCACCGGTCGTAACGGTCAGGCGGGGAGTCCAGCGCCCGGCTGGCACCTCGGGAGCCACTCGGCCGTTGGCTGCCGTCGCATGCGTCGCCCCGAAGAATTGCCCGAAAAACGGGCCATCCTGGGGCCGCCTGCGACTACCGCTTGCTGAACTGCGTGCCGCGGCGGGCACCCCGCAGGCCGTACTTCTTCCGTTCCTTCATCCGGCCGTCGCGGGTGAGCAGGCCGCCCTGGCGGAGCGGTTCGGCCAGTTCGGCCTCCATCGCCTTGAGGGCCCGAGCGATTCCCAGCCGGCAGGCACCCGCCTGGCCGGTCGGTCCGCCGCCGTCCACCGTGATGTCAACGTTCACCGCACCCTGCTTGCCGACCTGCTCGAGCACGCCGGCGACGAGCACGCGGTCCTTGATGGCGGGGAAGTAGGCGTCGAGTTCGCGGCCGTTGACCGTGATCGCGCCCGATCCCGGACGGAGCCGAACCCGGGCCACGGCCGTCTTGCGCCGCCCCGTGGCCGTGATGTGATCACCCGTCCGTGCCGACCTGACGCCCTGCTCGACCGCCATCATGTTGATCCTCGTATGTCCCTGTCTTCCGGCGAACCGAATCGCCATCCCGACCAATCAGTCCGCGCCTCGAAATCTCACTTCACGCCGGCCACGAGCGGCTCGGGTTGCTGGGCCTGATGCGGATGCTCGGCACCGGCGTAGACCTTGAGTTTGTCCAGCATCCGGCGGCCGAGCCGCGTCTTCGGCAGCATCCGCCGCACCGCCTCCTCGACGATCAACTCCGGGCGACGGTCCCGGCGGTGCTCGGCCGTCTCCGACCGCAGCCCCTGGTAGCCGGTGTACCAACGATACGTCTTCTGCTGCCACTTCTTGCCGGTGAACTGCACCTTGTCGGCGTTGATCACCACGACGTAGTCGCCGGTATCGACGTGCGGGGTGTACGTCGGCCGGTGCTTGCCCATGAGCACCATGGCCACGTCGCTGGCCAGCCGGCCGACGATCCGGTCGCTGGCGTCAACGACCCACCAGCGCTGTTCTACTTCGCCCGGCTTGGCCATGAAGGTCTTCATCGTCTCACGCTGCCTGTGCTGTGATCGGGAGGAATCCAGTCCGCATGCGGTTTCTGCACGGGGCCGGGGCGGCACGCCGTCGCGCCGCGAGCCCCGAAGAGTAGCACTGCCCGGCCGGTCAGACAAGCGGCACCCGTGAGGCCGCCGAACCACGGCACCCAGGGGCAAAAACGGGCCGCCGCGGCCGCCGGTTGCGTGATCCCCGTCCTGACGGGAGACTTCTGGCCGGCCCGCGGCGACCCGCGGGGCGGTTCTCCCCTCCCGGCCCCGGTCGTTCCCCATGAAGGTTGCCGTCGTCAAAGAAACGTTTCCCGGGGAGCGGCGCGTGGCGCTCGTGCCGGCAGCCATCCCGGCGCTCGTCAAGTCGGGGCTGGAGATCCTCGTCGAATCGCAGGCCGGCGCGGCGGCCGGCTTCGCCGATGACGACTACCGGGCCGCCGGCGCCCGAATCGTCTCGCGCGACGATGCCTTCGCCGCCGACTGCGTGCTCTGCGTGCGGACCGGCGGCGCCTGCGGCGCCGGCTGGTGCGCCGATCGCGATCGGCTCCGCCCCGGCGTCGTCCTCATCGGCCTCTGCGACCCGCTCTCGTCGGCCGACGCCTGCCGCGAGGCGGCCGACCGCGGCGCCACGCTGTTCGCGCTGGAACTGGTGCCGCGGATCACGCGGGCCCAGAGCATGGACGTGCTCTCCAGCCAGGCCAACATCGCCGGCTACCGGGCCGTCCTCCTCGCCGCCACGGCCCTGCCGCGGATCCTGCCGATGATGACCACGGCCGCCGGCACGCTCACGCCCGCCAAGGTGCTGGTGCTTGGCGCCGGCGTCGCCGGTCTGCAGGCGATCGCCACCGCCAAGCGACTCGGCGCCCAGGTCAGCGCCTACGACGTCCGCCCCGCCGTCAAGGAGCAGGTCCAGAGCCTCGGCGCCAGGTTCGTCGAGCTGCCGCTCGAGACGGGCTCCAGCGAAACGGCCGGCGGTTACGCCAAGGCGATGGGGGAGGAGTTCTACGCGAAGCAGCGCGAGCTGCTCGGCAAGGTGGTGGCCGAGAGCGACGCCGTGATCTGCACCGCGCTGATCCCCGGCCAGAAGGCGCCGGTGCTCGTCACCCGGGAGATGGTCGCCCGGATGAGGCCCGGCAGCGTGATCGTGGACATGGCCGCCGAGCGCGGCGGCAACTGCGAGGGCTCGCAGCCCGACGAGACGGTGGTCATCGACGGCGTCACGATCCTCGGGCCGACGAACCTGCCGGCCGAGGTTCCCGCCCACACCAGCCAGCTGTACGCCAAAAACGTGGCCACGTTCCTCGCCCACCTCGTGAAGAGCGGGCTGCCGAACGTCTCGGCCGATGACGAGATCTGCCGCGACACGCTCGTCGCCCGCGGCGGCCAGCTCGTCCACCCGAAGATCCGCGAGCGGGCCGGCCTGCCGCCGCTGGAGACCCCCGCGCCGGCCGCCGGCTGACGCCGCTCCGCCCCCGGACCCCGCACTCCATTCCCAGCCCCGGAACCCGTGCCATGCCGCTCGCCCAGATCCTGCCCCTGCTCGCCGACGCCGCCGCGACCGAGGATGCCGCGGCGAAATTCATCCGCCTGCTCACCGTCTTCCTGCTGGCGATGTGGGTCGGCTTCGAGGTGATCATGAAGGTGCCGCAGCGGCTGCACACGCCGCTGACGAGCGGGTCGAACGCGATCTCCGGGATCACGGCCGTCGGGGCGATCGTCGTGGCCGGGGCGATGGCGACGCGGATCGGGACGGGGCTCGGCCTGCTGGCGGTGATCCTCGCCATGATCAACGTGGCCGGCGGCTTCGTGGTCACCCATCGGATGCTCGCGATGTTCAACCCCAAGAAGAAGTAGGCCGTCATGACGACCCAAGCCTGGATCAATCTCGCCTACCTCGCGGCCTCGATGCTGTTCATCGTGGCCTTCAAGCTCATGACCGGCCCGCGGACGGCGGTCCGCGGCAACTACCTCGGCGCCGCCGGCATGGCGATCGCGCTCCTCGCCGCCTGCTGCGAAAAGCAGGTGGTCGAGCGGCTGACGTCCGCCGGCCCGGGCGGGCTGGTGATGGTCGGGATCGCTGCCGTCATCGGGGCCGTGATCGGTGCGATCATGGCGATCAAGTACCCGATGACGGGCATGCCGCAGATGGTCGCGCTCCTCAACGGGTTCGGCGGCGCGGCCTCGACGTTCGTGGCCGGAGCCGAGCTCTGGAACGCCACGGCCGCCGCCCGGGCATCCGGCAGCCCGCTGCAAGCCTGGACCCAGTTCGCGATCGCCACCGCCCTCACCGGCCTGATCGGCGCCGTCACCTTCTGGGGCAGCCTCGTGGCCTTCGGCAAGCTCGAGGAACTGCCGCAGTTCAAGAAGGCCTGGACCGACCCGAACCGCCACTGGATCAACCTCGGCCTGGCGATCGCCACGGTCCTGCTGGTCGTCGGCGTCTGCGTCTATCCGAATTCGATCCTCCTCTACTGGCTGCTGGTGCTGGTGGGCAGCGTGCTTGGCTGCACGCTGACGATGCCGATCGGCGGGGCCGACATGCCGGTGGTGATCTGCCTGCTCAACAGCTACTCGGGCCTGGCCGCGGCGGCGGCCGGGTTCGTGATCGACAACTCGGTGCTCGTGATCGCCGGCTCGCTCGTCGGCGCCTCGGGGCTGATCCTCACGGCGATCATGTGCCAGGCGATGAACCGCTCGCTCGTCGGCGTCCTCTTCGGCGGCCTGGGGACGACGGCCGCGGCGAACGCCGACGACGTCTACGCCGGCAAGGTGAAGAGCGTCAGCGCCGAGGAGATCGCCATGCTCCTCGAGGGAGCGGGGCGGGTGGTGATCGTGCCCGGCTACGGCCTGGCGGTCGCCCAGGCCCAGCATGCGGTCCGCGAACTGGCCGACGCCCTGGAGAAGCGCGGGACGACGGTCGAGTACGCGATCCATCCGGTCGCCGGGCGAATGCCGGGGCACATGAACGTGCTCCTCGCCGAGGCCGACATCCCCTACGAAAAGCTCCGCGAGATGGACGACATCAATCCGACGTTCCCGGAGACCGACGTGGCGATCGTGATCGGCGCCAACGACGTGGTGAACCCCGCGGCGCGGACCGACCCCAAGAGCCCGATTGCGGGGATGCCGATCCTCGACGTGGACAAGGCGCGGACGGTGGTGGTGGTGAAGCGGTCGCTGTCGCCGGGCTTCGCCGGCATTCCCAACCCGCTGTTCGCGGCCGACAACACGCTGATGTATTTCGCTGACGGCAAGAAGGCGATTCTTGATCTCACAGCGGCTGTTCAGCGGGGCTGAAACACCGCTGTCGACGCTGCGCCGGCCCTCCATGGCCCGGCTCCGCTTTGCCCGGCTCTGGCAAAGCCGAGGTTTGCCAGGCCGGGCAGACCGCCCTCCTGGCGGTAATCTCACAGCGGCGGTTCAGCGGAGCTGAAACACCGCTGTCGACGCTGCGCCGGCCCTCCATGGCCCGGCTCCGCTTGGCCCGACGCGGGCACAGCGCAAGGTGTGCCCAGTCGGGTAAGGCCTCGCATCCGGCGAGGTGGTCCGGTTCTCGCAAGCCGGCCGGTGGCACGCGCAGGAGCCGGTGAACTTTGCCTGCACCGCAGGACGCACCAGCACGCTGGAGGACGCAACGGCAAAGTCCGCCGGCGACGAGCATGTCACCGGCCGGCGTTGGTGGGCCCCTCAGGTCCGCCCCGCCAGCACGTCCCCCCAGAGCGCATCGGACAGGAGCAAGCCCGCGCGGGTGAGGCGGATACGGCCGCCGTCGTCCGTGGCCAACCCCCGGTCCACCCAGCGGGCGATGGCGGCGCCCGCCAGCGCGTCGACGTCGTGGCCGCACGCCCGGCGAAACGCACTCCGGTCGATGCCGTCCCGTCGCCTCAGCCCCACCACGAACCGCTCGCGGGCCGCCTCCTCGGCCGTCATCGCATCGACGTCGCCACTGGCGTCCGCGCCGGCGAGGACGCGGGTGATCCACGTGGTCGGACTGCGGTGGTTGGTGATCCGCGTGCGGCCGTCGAACCGGGCCGCGCCGGGGCCGAAGGCTTCCCACGGCCGGCAGTCCCAGTAGGCCTCGTTGTGCCGGCAGCGATGCCCCGGCCGGGCGAAGTTGGAGACCTCGTAGTGGATGAATCCGGCGGCCTCGAGCCGCTCGATGGCCGCGAGGAACATCCCGCGTTCCAGTTCCTCGTCGGCGGCCGCGAGGCGGCCGGCGCGACGAGCCGATTCGAACGCGGTCCCCTTCTCCCATGTCAGGCAGTAGACCGAGACGTGCTCGACGCCGAGGGCGACGACCGCATCGAGGTCCCGCTCCATGGCGGCGAGCGACTGTCCCGGCGCCGCCGTCATCAGATCGACGTTCACGTCGAGCCCGGCCGCCTGGAGCAGCGCCACGGCGCGGTGCACGTCGTCGGGCGTGTGATCCCGGTCGAGGGCCCGGAGGGTCGTCGCGTCGAGCGACTGTGCCCCGAGGCTCACCCGGGTGACGCCGCAACCGGCGGCGGCGGCCACCCACGCCTCGGAGACGTCGTTGGGGTTCGCCTCGGCCGTGACTTCCGCGCCGGCCGCGGGCACGAGCCGCGGTTCGAGCAGCGCGAACAGCCGTCGCAGTCCAGCGGGCCCGAGGTGTGACGGCGTGCCACCGCCGAGATAGAGCGTGTCGAGTTCGAGCGGCCGAACCAGCCGCTCCAGTTCCCGCGTCAGTGCCGCGAAGTACCGCTCGACGAGGTCGTCGCGGCCGGCCACGAGCGCGAAGTCGCAGTAGCCGCAGCGACGGCGGCAGAAAGGGACGTGGACATAGGCGTGCCGCGGCAACGGCTTCGAGCCATCCATGGCGTCATCGTACCGGGCCGCCTGCACCGCTGCACTCCGTCGCGGGCGATCGGGTGCGCCGGCGCGCATCGAGAGGCAGGGGCGAGCGTGCGCGGCTAGGCCGCCTTGCGGCGGCGCCGGTTCTCGATCGACACGGCGAGCCGGATCAGCGGCCGGCGCACCTCGCGAACGAGCCTGTGTCGGATGCCCACGCGGAGCGGATGGATGACGCTGCCGCCGAGTACGTCGCCGATTTCGCGAATCACGATCGGCCTGGCCGACAGCACCCTCGCGCCGTGAACCCAATTCATCTGCACGAACGAGTCGACCGGCCGGTCGAACGTCGAGCTCGTTTCGAGCAGTCGCCGGGCGGCCTCTCGGCCGACGAGCTGCATCACCATGCCGAGGGCCGGAAGCCGCGGCTCCCGGACCGTCAACCGGCCGGCCACGCGGACGACCGTCCCGGGCTCGTGTCGCTCCCGGTGCGGGAACCGGACGAACTCCTCGGCCTCGATGCCGGCCACGGCCGCGGCCATCACGTCGGCAAAATCCGGCCCGACGACTGCCGCGTCATCCTCGACCACGAGCCCGGCGTCGAGACCATCGTCCACGATCCTCCGCCACGCCGCTCGGTGCGAAAGGAAACAGGCGACCTCGTTGGGCGACAGGGGAAAGGGGTAGGTTGGCCGGTGCAGGCCGCGCACGGCGAACCGGCCGATTTCCTCCGCGGAGAGACGCAATCCGTCCACGGCTTCCAGCACCTCCACAGGCAACGGCAGCGAAAGTCGGAGCGACTCCACCTGAGGCCGTCTGGCCTCGGCCCGCGGAAGGTGGATCACGAAGGCCTTGACTGTCACGCTGGCTACTCCAGAGGTCAGCAACCGCCGCCTGCTTTCCTTCTATCGGGTGGACACCGGCCTTTTTGTGACTCCGCGCCCACGAAGACAGGGGATGCCGCCACTGCTTTCCGAAAGCGGGCCCTTTCGCCTATTCTTCCCATCTTCGCATTGCAGCCTCAGGAAGGTCGGGCCTTCGCGGCCGGTTGGGACATGGCGGTCCTCCGACGTCTCGAAAAGCTCCGCCGATATCTGCGCTGGAGGATCGGTCCGCGTGACGCCCTGCCGGTTCGTTGGCATGTCGGCCGGCCGAACTTCGGCGACGACATCAACCCGTCCTTCTTCGGGCGGATTCACGGCCGTTCCGTGCGGTTCGCCTCCGATCCGGGCCAGCCGCACATTCTCGGTGCCGGCAGCATCCTCGAGCATGCCAAGTCTGCGTCGGTCGTCTGCGGATCGGGACTGCTGTTCCCACCAAGCGGATCGGTGCCGGCAGGGGAAATCGTCGCCGTTCGTGGGGCACTGTCGGCTGAAGCGTGCAGCCCGCATGCCGACGTGCTGCTCGGTGACCCGCTCGTGCTGATCGATGCCTTCGTCGGGCCGACCGTGCCACGCCACAGGTTCGGATTCGTGCCCCACGTCACGTCGGTCGCCCACTGGCGGCGCTGCGCCGCCAGTGAATGCCACATCATCAATCCCGCGTGGTCGCCATGGCGGACGGTCGGGGAAATCGCCGCCTGCGAGACGATCTTCAGCCAGTCTCTCCATGGTCTGATCGTGGCGGATGCCCTCGGCATCCCCAACGTCTGGGTCGCGCCCGGCGACGGCATGAGCGGGGGCCGCTTCAAGTTCGACGACTACTTTTCGACACTCGAACGGGGCAAAGAGCCGGTCCGCGGAGGTCCCGACATGTTTCGCGCACCGGAGCGGTACGACGCCGAAATCGGCCGGTACCGCTTTTGCAAGCGACGCCTGCGCCAGGCGCTGGCCGCGGCATGTGACCGCGTCAACCGCCCGGGTGGTTCGCTGGGCCAGTCCGCAGTTGGCGGAATCGATGAACCTTGACGTGCAGACCTGTCTCGCATCGACGATGCGGAACTCAGGCCGATCCGGGTGACGTGCGAGATCGAAAGCCCACGAGCACCGTGGAGGAGGCTCCGGGATCGGTGCGAGGATCACGAGCGTGAGGCCGCCCTGGGCCTCAGCGAGTGAACTCGTACCGTTCCGGGGCCGGCGCGAGCGCGACCCTCCCTAGAACCACAGGTGCAGCCGCCCCCCGAGCATGTCGGGCAGCTTCCTGGCGACGATCCGCCGGATGCGGTCGTCGGTGTACCGCGTCGAGAAGTGCGCGGCGATCACCACCTCGTTGCGAAACCGGTCGCGCCGGGCGATCAGGTCGTCGAGGTGCGTGTGCCCGAATTTGTGGATCTTCTCCTTGCGGTGGCCGTGGGCGACGAACGTCATCTCCGTGATCAGGATCTGGGCCTCGTACATCGCCGGGCAGCGGTCGAGCCCTTCCGGGGCGCTGTCGCCGAGGTAGGCCACCAGCGGCGTCCGCACCTCCTGGGTCACGTCCACCCCCGACAGCCGCAGGTCGCGGATCTTGTCCCCGGGAAGCCCGAGGTACTCGTGCCGCAACTTCCGGCGCCGCTCCCAGACCACGAAGCCGACGCTGGGCAGCGTGTGGCAGGTGGCCGACACGGTCACGACGTGCTCCCGGGAGAGTTCGATCTCGTCGCCGGGCCGGGCCGGCAGCAGCGTGCACGGCAGCCGGCCGCGGTCGAGCCGCGACACCGCCTTGAGCAGCCGCTCGATCGGCTCGATGGCGTCTTCCGGCAGGTAGATCACCGGCGGCTCCATCTTCATCATCCGCCGCCGGGCCACGTACACCGGCAGGGCAGCAATGTGGTCGAGGTGGGTGTGCGTGACGAACCACGTGGCCGTGGCCATGAAGCCCCAGGGCTGGGAGCCCAGATCGAAGCCGAGCTTGAGTTCGGGTATCCGCCAGCAGCTCTGCACGGCGGCCCGCGAATAGCCCTCGACCGTGAGCCCCTTGTGGGACAGCGTGCGATAGGGGGAATTGTCGATCATGCGGGTTCCTCGGGCTGGGCGGGCCCCCGGCCGGACCGGTTCGGCTC
>JBIKKQ010000022.1:0-28432 GCA_044360305.1 Pirellulales bacterium | reverse complement strand
ACCCTGCTGACCCGAACCCTGCTGTCCCGAACCCTGCTGACCCGAACCTTGCTGACCCGAACCTTGCTGACCCGAACCTTGCTGACCCGAACCTTGCTGACCCGAACCTTGCTGTCCCGAACCTTGCTGTCCCGAACCTTGCTGTCCCGAACCTTGCTGTCCCGAACCTTGCTGACCCGAACCTTGCTGTCCCGAACCTTGCTGACCCGAACCTTGCTGACCCGAACCCTGCTGACCCGAACCTTGCTGACCCGAACCTTGCTGACCCGAACTGCCTTGCTCAGACCGCTGGTGCTCGAGAATGCGCTCCATCGCCGTTCCGTCGTCGGTGCCGTCCGAGGGAACGCTTCGCGGTTGCGGGCTGGTCGGCTGCTTGCCACCGCCACTGCCGCTGGAGGATGTTCCGCCGGCTCCCGACGGGTTCTTGCCGCCGCCCTGACCGGGCTGGCTGCCAGTGCCCTGGCCCGTCGAGTCGCCCCCGGACTGCGGGTTGCCTTGCTGATCCGAACCACCGGTGCCGGGCTTGCTTCCGGGTTTGCCGCCGCCGGCCTGAGAGCCATTGCCCTGCGATCCGGTGCCGCCTTCGCCCGCCGAATCGCCGCCGCCATTCTGCGAAGAACCGCTCGGTTGCTTCTGGCCGGGCTTGCTGCCCGCCTGCCCCTGGTCGCCATCTTTCGGCTGGGAGCCTTCGGCCGCGCCGGACTGGCTGCCGGGCTGTGGATCACCCTTGCTCGAGTCCTTCGGCTTCGTGTCGCCACTCCCGGAGGCCTTGCCGGCCTGTGAGGCCGACGGGTTCGCCGCCGGATTTCCCTGGCCCGCCGAACTGCCCGGCTGCTGCGGTTCGCTGCTCGGATCACGGCCGTCCTTCGGTCGCGGCTTCGGGTCGCCGCCGCCGGCGTCGTCCCCCGTCTTCGGCGCGCCGGTTTGGCCGTCATTCGCGTCGTTCGTCTTGGCGTCGTTCGTCTTGGCGTCGTTCGTCTTGGCGTCGTTCGTCTTGGCGTCGTTCGTCTTGGCGTCGTTCGTCTTGGCGTCGTTCGTCTTGGCGTCGTTCGCGTCGGAGCCCTGCGAGCCCGAGTCGCCGGGCTCTCCATTGTCGTTCGATCGCGGTGGCTCGTCGCCCGAGCCTGAATCAGCGGAAGGCTCCCCGGTTGCAGTGTTCTCCGCATCGCGAGCCCCGGCTGGCGGCTGCTTTGGCTCTGGCCGGGGCTGGGCTGTGGAGTCGATCCGTAGGGCCCGCCACTCGGAGAAGGTGACGTTGGGCTGCTCAGGCCGGTTGTCTATCGCGACAGCCCGGTATTCGAGCATGCTGCCCGGCACCGCGCCCGCCTTCGCCGGGATGATCGTCGCCACACCGCCGAACCCGGAGCGGCCGGTCCCGCGAAACAGCACCGTCTCCGCGGCGGTGGCGGCGCCCTTGAGCCGCGTCTCGATGCCGACGCGAGTCAGGCCGAAATCGGGATCAACGGCCCGGACGCTGATCCCGACCGGTGCCTCCGGCGGGACGGTCACCACCGGCTCCTCGGGCTCGACGATCGACACCTCCGGCGCCAGGTCGGGCAGCACCTCGATCCGGTGCTCGACGCTCTCCGTGACGGTCTCCTCGCGTTGCGTCGCCGACGCCGCACGGGGCTGGAACATGAGCCGGTACGTGGCGTGCTCGGGGCCGCTGCGATCGCGGCTGAGCCGGAGCATGAAGCTGCCCGTCGCCCGGGCGAGGTCCTGCGACCCGGTCCGCAGACGGATGTCGGACTTGCCGTCGCAATCGAGATCGACCCAGGCCGCCTCCAGCGGCCGGTTGCACTCGGCGACGAGCGTCACGCGGGTGCCTTCGACCGCCCGCAGGTCCCCCTGCCACTCGACCGTCTCGTCCTCGAGCCGCGTGTAGTCGGGATGGTCGTACCGCACCTCGCGGACGAGGAGGGTGGGGGCATCGACGACCGCGATCCGCAGCGGAGGCGTTCGCGCGTCGCCGGCCTCGACGACCAGTTGCACGGACCGATCGAGGCCGCGGGCCGCGTCGGGCAGGACCGCCGTGTGGCGGCCATCGGCGCCGATCGTCGTCAGGTCGGCCCGCCACGCCGCCGCCTGGTCGGCCGCACCGGTGTCGGTGAGAGGCGTGACCACGAGCGCCGGCTTTTCCCGCGGTCCCAGGCCTCGAATGGCGGTCGAGACGACGAGTTGTCGGCCACGCACGACCGTCGCCACGCCGTCGATGACCGGCACGCCCCGTGAGCCGTCGGCCGCGGCCGGCTGGTCGCCGGGGGCCCGCCACTGGAGGCGTGGCGGCTCCACCTGCACCCGCGACGGCGCCGCCAGCCCGGCCCATGGTGCAAGCAGCCGCGCCGACGTCACCAGCAGGCTCTTCGGCCCGGCGACCTCGTAGATGCAGGCCAGCGCCACGAGCACGGCGAGCCCGATCGCGAACCGCAACGCGGGCGTGCGATCGATCACGCCCTCCACCGGCACGTTCGCCAGGCCGGTCGCCGCGCGGCGCTCCAGCGACCGCACCACCCGCGCCGTGGCGGCGCCGGGCTTGGCCTTGACGAGCACGGCATTGACGAGGTCGTTGTGGAATTCCGGATGATCCCGCTCGATGGCGCGGGCCGCGTAGACGAGGTTCACGCGGTACCTGGCCAGCGGCAGGAGCCAGCGGATCGCGGCCGCCAGACCGGCGAGCAGCGCCGTCGCCAGCCACGCCCAGCGGGCCCAGATGGGCAGGCCCCCTGGCACCAGCCAGTGCTCGAGGACCACGCCGACCGCCAGCCAGGCCAGGGCCGCGACACATACGCCGAGGAAGAAGGTCGTCAGGGCGACGCCCTTGAAGTCGGCGCTCGCCGCCGCGAGCCGGCCGGCCAGGTAGCGGTCCGCCTTGCTGGCCTGCTCGGCAGGCTCGGTCCAGGTGGCGACCGCGAGCGCGTCGTCGCCCCGGGAATCGGACTCCACTGCCGTTGCCATCGACCTGCTCCCACGCCGTGGCCCGATGACCGCCCCGGTCGGCGGCCGCGGGTATCGTCCCGCTCTTTACAAGTATATCGGCAGAACACGCCCGCCGCCTCGCCCCGGTGTCGGTGGGGGCGGACCGGCGCCGCCGCGGACCCCACTTGGAAAAGCAGCCGGTTTCCCCGATGCTGCGCCGCCGGCCGGTCGCCGCCCCCGGGCCGGCACGACGCGGGGCACGACGCGGGACGAGGAATCCTGTTGGCATGGCGCTGCTTCCCGATGCCGAGACCTTTCGCCGACTGGTGGACGGTTCGTCCCGTGGCGTCTTACCGTCCCTGGCCCGGGGCCTGCTCGGCGGACTGTCGCTGCCCTACGGCCTCGCCGTCGGCGCCCGCAACGCCGCCTACGATCGCGGGCTCCTGCGCGGCGTCGCCGCGGCCGTGCCGGTCGTGTCGGTGGGCAACCTGACGCTCGGCGGCACCGGCAAGACGCCGCTCGTCGCCTGGATCGCGTCGCGGCTCGTCGCCGCGGGTCACCGACCGGCGATCGTCAGCCGCGGCTACGGCGCCCACCCGGGCGAGACGAGCGACGAGGCTGCGGAGCTCGCCGTGCTCCTCCCGGGCGTCATGCACCTCGCCGACCGCGACCGGCCGGCGGCCGCGGCCCGCGCGGTCGCCCGCGGAGCCGATGTGATCCTGCTCGACGACGGTTTCCAGCACCGGCGGCTGGCCCGCGACCTCGACCTCGTCGCCATCGACGCCACCGACCCCTTCGGCTGCGGCCGGATCTTTCCGCGCGGGCTGTTGCGCGAGCCGGTCGCGGGGCTCGTGCGCGGCGGGGGCTTCGTGCTCACCAGGGCCGATGCCGTGGACGAGGGCCGGCGGCGCGAGATTCGCGCGGCGGTGGAGCGGATCCGGGCGCGGGCGCCGGCGGCGGCGTGGGCGGAGGCCGTGCACCGGCCGGTCCGCCTGCGGACATTCTCCGGTCCGACGCGTTCGCTCGACGTCCTGCCCGGCCGGCGGGTCTTCGCCTTCGCCGGCATCGGCAACCCCACGGCGTTCCGCCGGACGCTCGCCGGGCTCGGCGCGGAGATCGGAGGCTGTCGCTGGTTCGCCGATCACCATGCCTACACGGATCCCGACCGGGCGGCGCTGGCGGCGGCGGCCCGCGCGGCGGACTGCAACCTGCTCGTGACCACGCTCAAGGATCTCGTCAAAATCCGGCGCGACGACATGGACGGGATGCCCGTGGTGGCCCTCGAGATCGGCATGGAGATGATCGTCGGAGGGGACGGGCTCGGCGCGGTCATCGATCGCGCCGTCGCGGGCACGGTGAGCGGATGACCATCGATCGCCGGCGTCGGTTCATGCTCGTCGATCCCTGCCTGCAGGGGCCCGGCTCCCATCCCTACCACTATGCGGTGGAGGTGCTGGCGGCGGCGGCCCGCGCCGGCTGCGAGTGCCGCGTCGTCGCCCATCGAAACTTCGCGGACGGGACCCTGGCCGGCGTCTGGCCGGTGCGGTCGGCCTTCTCCAACACGGCCTACTCCAAGTACACGGTCGCCGGCCAACTCGACCGGCTCGACCCGCGCGGCCGCGCCGGCTGGCTGCCGCGACCGCCGTGGGAGGCCCGGCATGCGGCCCGCCGGCGCGAGGAGCGGATCGCGGCCTTCGCGCGAGAGTTGGCTCCTGCGCTGGCCGACCTGCGGCCGGGGGACGCGGTCCTGTTGGCCACGGCATCGGAACTGGAGATCGCCGGTCTGGCCCGGGCCGCCGCGGCCGTGCGGCCGGCGGCGGACGTCGGCTGGCACGCGCTGGTGCATTTTCCCTGCTACCGCGGCTTCACGGCCGACCTCGATCGTCAGGACCGGCGGCTGGCGTGGGCCCGGTCCCTGCTCGGCGCGGCCGTCGCGGCGCTCCCCGGACTGCGGCTCCACGCCACCACGGAGGAAATCGCCGCCCAGCATGCGCGGCTCGCCGGCATTCCGGTTGGCGTGCTTGCCTATCCGGTCCAGTGCGTGGAGCCGGTGCGGCGCGGCGTGGGGGGGGTCGCGAACGGCAGCCTCCGCGTTTCCTGCCTCGGCGACGCGCGGCCGGAGAAGGGGACGCTCGCCGTTCCCGGGATCGTGGCCGCGGCGCAGGCCGATCCACGGCTCGCCGGCCTGCGGTTCACCGTGCAGACGAATCTCGGCTTCGACGACCGGTCGCGGGCGCGGGAGCACATGGCGATCCGCCGCGGACTCGATGCGCTGCGCCGCCGGGCCGCGGCCGGCGAACCGATCGACCTGCTGCCTGGGCCTCTCGACGCCGCAGCCTACGCCGACGCCCTCGCGGCGACCGACATCATGCTGCTCCCATACGATCAGGAGCGATATCGGGCCCGCTGTTCCGGCATCGTGCTCGAGTCGCTGGCCACGGGAGCGGTGCCGATCGTGACCGGGGGTGGCTGGATGGCCCGCCAGCTCGCGGAACCGCTGCGCCGGCACGCGGCGGCGGTGACCGCGCGGGCCTCGGTCCTGAACGAGCGCCGCATCGACCGGCCGCGGCTCGGCGCGGGGCGGCCGTTGACGATCGAACTGCCGGTCGCGTCCGGCCGCGGGCCGGTGCCGGCGGGCCGGGAGCTGATCGCGGTCGAGATCGAGTGGCGGCCCGGCACGTCGTTCGTGGAACCACCGGTGCGGGTGGCGATCGACGGGGCCGGAGCTCCGCCGGCGACGGTGCTCGCGGCCGACGGCACCGGGCTGGCGACGACCGCGCTGTTTCCCGTGGCGGACGCCGGGGCCGACTCCCGCCGGGTCGCGTGCCTTCAGCCCGCCGCCGGTTCGTCCGCCGTTGCGTCGCTCGTCGTCCGGCGGCTCGACGTCGCCGGTCCCGTGCCCGCGGGGGCGGTCGGGGCCGTGATCGCGGCGCCGGGCGACGCCGTTGCGGCCCTGCGCGAACTGGTGCGACACTTCTCCCATTACCGGGAGACCGCGATCCGGCAGGCCGCAGCGGTGCGCCAGGCCGCCTCCGGCGACGCGGTGTTGCGAAGGCTCCTGCCATGACCACGCCCCGAACGACCGCCGACATCGACGTCTCGGTGCTGGTCAACACGTTTCGCAAGCCGCGCCACCTGGCGCTCGTGCTGGAGTCGATCGCGCTGCAGCAGCCGGCCGGGCAGGCGATCGAGATCGTGGTCACCGACGACGGTTCGGACGACGGCACGGCGGAACTCGTCGCCCGGCTGGCGGCGACGCTATCCGTGCCGGTGCGGTTCACGTCGCAGCCGCACGCAGGCTTCCGGCTGGCCCGGATTCGCAACAATGCGGCCCGGCTGGCCCGCGGCCGCTATCTGCTGTTCATCGACGGCGACTGCATGCTGCCTCCCGGCCACGTGGCGGCGCACGTCGCCCGGCGCCGGGTGGGCACCGCCCTCATTGGCTTCTGCGCCCGGCTGTCGCGGCAGGTGAGCGAACTGCTCGTGCCGGAGAACCTCGCGCTCGCCGACCTCGGGGCGATCGTGCCCGAGGCGGAGCGCCGGGCACTGGCACGGCGGCATCGCAAGGCGTGGTGGCACGGCGCCCTGCGTCATCCGTCGAAGCCGCGGCTCGCCGGTGGCGACTTCGGGGCCTGGGCGGCGGACTTCGCCCGGGTCAACGGGTTCGATGAGCGGTTCGTCGGCTGGGGACAGGAGGACGACGACCTCGGCCTGCGGCTCCGGGCGGCTGGCGTCAGGCTGGAATCGATCCTCGACCGGACCTGCTCGCTGCACGTCTGGCATCCTGCCGACCCGACCGCGACCGGCCGTTGGCGGGATGGACCGAACGTCGCCTACTTCGGTCGTCGCGGGCGGCTGACCGCCTGCCGGCGCGGACTGGTGGAGCGGCCGCCGCGGGCCGTGACCTGGGGACTGCCCACCGACGTCGCCGACAGCGAGGTGGGCCGCCGTCTTGCGCGGCTGCTCGCCGACTCTCCGCAGGCCGCCCCGCGGCAGGCCTGTGAGATCGACATCGTGGTCAGGCCGGGCACGTCGGGATTCGAGCGGCCGGCGGAGTGCCGGCTGCTCGTGATCGAGAATGCCGCCGCAGCTGATGCGACGATTCGCCGCCGGGCAGACCGGATCGCCTGCGTGGCGGCCGACGACGAGTCCGGGCTCGCGCTGCTCCTGGCCGAGACGGGCTGAGCCTGGCGAGAGCGGCGAGAGCGGAATTACTTCCGCTTCTCGACGTGCACGGTGTGCTTGCGGAGCCGGGGCGAGAACTTCTTGAGTTTCAGTTTCTCGCCGCCGGTCTTCCGTCGGAGGGTGTAGTTCTGGTCGCCGGTCTCCTCGCAGACGAGGTGGACCACTTCGAGTTTCTTCTTGCCCTTGGCCATCTTCCTGTCGTCCTCTACCTGGGGAGCCGGCGACCGATCGGGGGCCGCCTCCGGAGGGCAAAGCCTATCTGCCGGCTGCCGCCCGGGCCAGAACAATCGTGTTTTGTCCCGAAAAACCGGGCCATCGGGGGCTGGGAATAGGTCGCCGGGCCGCCGGCGAATGGAAGAGTACGAGCGGAGAGGCCCCGACGGCCGACACCGCCAACCTTGATATATTTGAAGAGGTTCGTTCGGCTTCACCGATGCCGGATCAACGGCGGTGGCTCTTGATCAGCCCGTCGGCCCGGTCTGGGGACAGGAGATTCAATCATGTCGAGTGCCATCGATCCGCTTCCGGGGCCCGGGCCGTCGTCGCGACCGAAGCCGGCCGCAAGTGGCTCCGCCAAGCCGGCTCCGCCCGCCCGCCCGGCCGCCAAGCCTCCGGTGCGACCGGCCGCTGCGGCGCCGGCCGGCGCCGCGGCGCCGCAACGGGTGCCGCTGGCCAAGCCGCCGGTGGCCGCGGTCCGCGCCGCGGAGGAACGTTCGCACGAGGATGACGAGGAGTCTGCCGGTGGGGGCTTCATCGACACCTCGGCGCTCTTGAAGCAGACGCCGGCATGGGCGGTGAGCCTGCTGGTGCACGTGGTGGCGCTGCTGGCGATGGCGCTCATCGTCAGCAAGCCGGACGAGAAGCCGAAGCCGCGGGCGATCGAGTCGGTGGGGCCGGACAACGATTCGCCGCTGGAGGAGTTCAAGGACGACAGTCCGCCGAATCCGGTCCAGGACATGGATCAGACGACCGAGGTCGCGACGACGGACGTGGTGATCCCGAACGTGGTGGTGGCGTCGGATGCGAGCGACCTGGAGGCGGCGCCGCTGGCTCTGGAGGTGACCGACTTCGGCGAATCGACCGCGCCCGCGTCCGACGTGCTGTCGAGCATCGGCGCGGCTGGAGGCACGAGCGCGGGCTTCGGCGGGCGCAAGAACCCTGGCAAGGCGGCGGCCGGCGGCGGCGGCGGTGCCGACACGGAGGCGGCCGTGGACGCGGCGCTCAAGTGGTTCGCCGAGCACCAGATGGACGACGGGAGTTGGAGTTTCGATCACAGCAAGTGCCCGTCCTGTCAGGGCAAGTGCGACAAGAAGGGGAACTATCCGGACCAGTCCGGCGCCACCGCCATGGCCCTGCTGCCGTTTCTCGGCCGGGGCTACACGCACAAGGAGGGGCCCTACAAGAAGCAGGTCGCGGCCGGGCTGAAGTATCTCGGCGGTCTCGCGATGGCGAACCAGGGACGGGTCTACCAACAGGGCGGCCACGCCTTGTACGTGCAGGGGTTGGGGGGGATCGTGCTCTCGGAGGCCTACGGCATGACGCAGGACGATCAGTTGCGGGCGCCGGCGCAGTACGCGCTCAACCACATCATGGAGGCCCAGGACCCTGTCGGTGGAGGCTGGCGGTACCAGCCGAAGCAAGCCGGTGACACGTCGGCCGTCGGTTGGCAGATCATGGCGCTGAAGAGCGGCCACATGTCCTACCTGGAGGTTAATCCGCTGACGATCAGGAAGGCGTCGGAGTTCCTCGATTCCGTGTCGGCCGACAGCGGGGCCGCCTACGGCTACACGGGGCCGGGGAACGGCGCCGCCACCACCGCCGTCGGCCTGCTCTGCCGGATGTATCTGGGCTGGAAGAAGGACCACCCGGCGTTGCAACGCGGCGTGCTCGAGATGAGCAAAAAAGGCCCGTCGCAGGACCTGTATTTTGACTACTATGCCACGCAGGTCATGCATCACTTCGAGGGGGATGCGTGGATCGCGTGGAACAACAGGATGAAGGCCATGCTGCTCCAGTCGCAGGTCAAGACGGGCCATGCTGCGGGGAGTTGGTATGACGGGGTCAGCGCCGGGCACGGCGGCCACTACGGTGGCAGGGTCTATTGCACGTCGCTTGCCACGCTGATCCTCGAGGTCTACTACCGGCACGCGCCGCTCTATCGGGCGAACGCGGTGGACGACCAGTTCCGCGAGTAGCGGCCGGCAGCGCTGGCGAGCGGGGTTTGCATCCGGCGGGTGGCTTTCGCTACCATCGACGGCCTGCCGTGTTCCGCCCGCTTCCCCTCAACTTCCCGAGCAGAGTCCAAGCATGACTGGATCGAGTCATCCGGCTGCCGGCGCGGCCATGATCGAGGCTGACCACCTCTGCAAGTATTACGGCGATTTCATCGCCATCGAGGACGTGTCGTTCCGCATCCCGCGCGGCGAGATCGTCGCCTTTCTCGGCCCCAACGGCGCCGGCAAGAGCACGACGATGAAGATCCTCACGGGGTATCTCGCCCCGTCGTCGGGTCGGGCACTGATCGCCGGCCACGACATGGCCACCGACCGGCTCGCCGGGGCCGAGCGGCTCGGCTACCTGCCGGAGAACGGTCCGCTCTATCCCGACATGACGCCGCGCAGCCTGCTGGAGTTCTTCGCCGACGCCCGGGGTATGTCGCGGGAACGGAAACGCGAGCGGATCGAGAAGGTGATCAGGCAGTGCGAACTGGGGAGCGTGATCGGCAAGGCGATCGGCAAGCTCTCCAAGGGTTATCGGCAGCGGGTCGGGATGGCCCAGGTGCTGCTCCACGAGCCCGACGTGCTGATCCTCGACGAGCCGACGAGCGGCCTCGATCCGAACCAGATCCGCGAGGTCCGGGAGACGATCCGGCGGCTCGGCGAGCAGAAGACGATCCTGCTCTCGACCCACATCCTCCAGGAGGTGGAGGCGCTGGCCGACCGCGTGATCCTCATCGCCGACGGCCGGCTGCGGTACGACGGCCCGCCCGCCGACCTGCGTCGGGAGGGTCGGTCGCTCGACGACCGGTTCCACGAACTGACCCGATCGACATGACGGTCATGGCTAACCGTCATGACACGGTCGTGGCGAACGGACCGAGGAGCGGAGGGGTCGGCGTGAGGACGACGAGCGTGCTGGATCGAGCGGAGCGAGAGCCACAGCGAGACAACTCATGCCGTCCCGCGGCGGGGCAGGGCGGGAGCTCGGTGGCAGGACGGACAACGAAGGAGATGAAGGCATGAAGTGGCACGTTCTGGATGCCGTGTTCAAGCGGAATTTCGTCGCCTATTTCTCCAACCCGACGGGTTACGTCTTCATCTGCGTGTTCGTGCTGCTCGGGTCGCTGGCCGCCTTCTGGCCGCCGGAGTTCTTCAGCGCCAACCTCGCCAACCTCGACCAGCTCAACCGCTCGCTGCCGTACATCCTCCTCGTGTTCGTGCCCGCGATCACGATGAGCATCTGGGCCGAGGAACGCCGCCAGGGGACCGACGAACTCCTGCTCACGATCCCGGCCAGCGACTGGGAGGTGGTGTTCGGCAAGTACCTGGCCGCGGTCGGCATCTTCACTGTCGCACTCTTGTTTTCTGCGATCTGCAACCTGATCTTCCTGCTGCTCTGGGGCTCGCCGGACGGCGGCCTGTTCATCGCCAACTATCTCGGCTACTGGTTCACCGGCCTGGCGATGGTCGCCGTCGGCATGGTGGCCAGCTTCCTCACCAACAACCTCACGGTTGGCTTCGTCCTCGGTCTGCTCTTGAACGCGCCGCTGGCGCTGGCCCACCAGGCGAGCGCCGTGATGGGGCCGCGGCTGGCGGAGAAGGTCCGGGGCTGGAGCCTGGTGGAGCACTTCGTGGACTTCGGCCGCGGCGTGGTCAGCCTGTCGTCGATCGCCTACTTCCTCGGGATCGTCGCCGTCTGCCTGTATGCGGCGATGGTTCTCATCGGCCGGCGGCACTGGACCGGCCGGCGCGAGGCCGGCGGCATGGGGCTGCACTATCTCGCCCGCACGCTCGGCATCGCCGCGGCGGCGGTCGGCGGCGTGCTCCTGTTCCGGACCTTCGACCTCCGGGCAGACCTGTCGGCGGAGCGGATCAGTTCGCTGGCCCCCGACACGCGGGCGCTGCTCGCCCGGCTGGAGCGGCCGATCGACATCAAGGCGTACGTCAGCCCGACCGTCCCCGAGGAATACGCCCAGGTACGCCTCAACCTGCTGTCGACGCTGCGGCAGTTCAAGCAGCTCGGCCGTGGCAAGGTGAACGTCGAGGTGGTCGAGACCGAGCCGCGGACCGACGCCGCGGCGCTGGCCAGCACGCAGTTCGGCATCGAGCCGCAGCGGGTGGTGTCGCGGGTCCGCGGCACGTATCGCAACGACGAGGAGATCTTCCTCGGCTGCGCGTTCACCAGCGGCCTGGAGAAGGTCGTGGTGCCGTTCTTCGACCGGGGGACGCCGGTGGAGTACGAGTTGATCCGCTCGATCTGCACCGTGGCCCGGCAGAAGCGGAAGCGGCTCGGCGTGGTGACCACCGACGCCGACCTGTTCGGCGGCTTCGACATGATGAGTGGGCAGCCCCGGCCCCGGCAGCCGCTCGTCGAGGAGTTGGAGAAGCAGTACGACGTGGTCCAGGTCGATGCCTCGGCGCCGATCAAGGAGTCGTTCGACGTGCTCCTGGTGGTGCAGCCGTCGTCACTCGGCCCGGAGCAGATGACGAACCTCGTGGCGGCGGTCAAGGCAGGCAGGCCGGTGGCGATCTTCGAGGATCCGTTCCCGGTGATGATGCAGGGGGTGCCGGGAACGTCGCAGCCGCGGCGCAGTCCGATGGGGCCGATGGGGGCGATGTTCGGCGGCCAGCAGGGGCAGCCGAAGGGAGACCTCAACCAGCTCTGGCAGGCGGTCGGCGTGCGGCTGGCGACGGGGGCCGGCCGGCCGGCGATGGGGCAGATGGGCGCAACGCCGACGATCGTCTACCAGGACTACAACCCGCATCCGAAGCTGACGCTCGAGGACGAGTTCGTGTTCATCGACGCCAGTCTCGGCGCCGACGGTCAGGGGGGCTTCAACGCGAAGGAGCCGGCGGTCGCCGGCCTGCAGGAGGTCCTGTTTCCGTTTCCGGGAAGCCTGGTGAAGGAAGGGGGGGCGGAGGTGTCCTGGTCGCCGCTGGCCCGCACCGGCCTGCGGGCGGGCACGATCGACTTCGACAAGGCCGAGCAGGCGCTACAGCGGGGTGACACCCGGATGCTCCGGGCCTTCGAGAAGCCGGCGAGCGAGGCGCTCGTCCTCGCCGTGGCCGTGGACCGCAAGCCGGCCGACGGAGCCGCCGGCGAACAGCCGGTCCGGGCGGTGGTCGTGTCGGACATCGACCTGCTGTCGGCCGTGTTCTTCGGGCTGCGCACGCGGGGGGACGACACCTTCGGGTTCGACTTCGACAACGTGACGTTCGTGCTCAACGTCCTCGACAGGCTCGCCGGCGACGAGCAGTTCGTCGCGATCCGCACGCGGAAGCCGAAGCATCGGACGCTGGAGCGGATCGAGGAGGCCGTCGCCGCGGACCGAGCCCGGTCCGAGAAGGAGCGGAACAAGTTCGTGGAGGATGCCCAGGAGGAGGAGGAGGCCGCCAGTGCGGCGATGCAGGCCAAGCTCCGCGACTTCGAGAAGAAGATCAACGATCTGCGCAGCCAGGAAAATGCCGACCCGCAGGCGGCGATGCGGGCCATCCAGCAGCTCGCCAGCCAGCAGCAGCTGGAGCAGCGGAAGCTCGACACCAGGATCGAGCAGCTCAAACTGAAGCGGGATCGGGAGGTCGGGAAGGTCGAACGCGATCTGGAGGCGACGGTGCGGCGCGAGCAGGACCGGCAGAAGTGGCTGGCCGTTCTGCTGCCGCCGATCCCGCCGCTGGTGGTCGGGTTCTTCGTCTATTTCCGACGCCGGGCCCGGGAGCGCGAGGGCGTGGCGAAATCGAGGCTCAGGTGAAGGGAAGGCAAGCCAGATGAACAAGCAGACACGTCACACCGCAGCCGGCGGCGCCAGTGGGGCGTCCACGACGATCGGCCGGACCGCCCTGTTCCTTCTGGGCGGCCTCGGGGTTTTCCTGCTCGGCGCGGCGGTCCAGCCGCGGACGCCGGTCGCCAAGGTCAAGTCGGAGGAGGAACGGATCCTGTTTCCGGAGCTCTCCGACGCCGCGAAGGCCGCCAGCCTGGACATCGTCTCGTTCGACGAGGCCCTCGCCGCGATCAAGTCGTTCAAGGTCGCGCAGGCCGACGGCGTCTGGGTGCTGCCGGCGCACGAAAGCTATCCGGCCGACGCCAAGGACCAGCTCGCCGCGGCCGCGACGGAGCTGATCGACCGGCCGCTGCTCGACGAGGTGACGAAGAATCCCGGCGACCATGAGCAGTATGGCGTGCTCGAGCCCGATCCCGAGAAGGTCAAGGTGGGCAGCACCGGGGTGGGCAGGCTGATCGAGATCCGCGACGCCTCCGGCAACAAACTCGCCCGGCTGATCGTCGGCAAGGAGGTCGATTCCAAGGGGCGGCCGGCAGGCGGCGGAAAGACGCTGCGGTACGTCCGCCGGGCCGGCCAGGACCCGGTCTACCGGATGCAGATCGACCTCGGGAAGTTCTCCACCACTTTCACCGACTGGATCGAAAAGGACCTGCTCAAGCTCTCGCCGTGGGACCTGCGCCGACTGACGCTCGACGATTCGCGGTACGCCCTGTTCTTCGACGAGACGTCCGGAAAGCCGGGTTTGGAGGTGGACCGCAGGAGCCTGATCGAACTGGCGTTCGACGACAAGGACTCGAAGTGGACGGCGCTGAAACTTCAGGGCTTCGACAAGCAGGCGAAGCCGGTCGAGGACCGGATGGGTGATGACGAGGAATTGGCGACCGCCAAGCTCAACGACCTGAAGAACGCGCTCGGCGACCTGAAGATCATCGACGTGCGCCGCAAGCCGGCCGGGCTGAGCGGCGACCTCAAGGCGGCGGACTCGTTCGCCGACGACGACGCCGCTGTCCGCTCGCTTGGCCAGCGCGGTTTTTACGCGATCCGCGGCCGGGCCGACATCCTCTCCAGCGGCGGCGAGACGGTGGTGGGGCTGAAGGACGGTGTTGAATACGTACTCCGGTTCGGCAATGCCACGAGCGTGGCCGGTGACGACGAAAAGGAGAAGTCGACCGATGACAAGGAGGAGGCCCCGGCCGAGAAGTCGGGCCGCTACCTGTTCGTCACCGCCCGCTTCAACGAGGGCCTGCTCGAGAAGCCGAAGCTCGATCCGCTTCCCGAAGTTCCGGCGGTGCCCGCGGCCGATGGCGAGAAGAAGCCTGACGGTGACGCCGGCGAGAAGAAGCCGGCCGACGCGGCGGACAAGCCGGAGGGGGATGCCGGCGACAAGCTCAAGGCGGCCGACGAGGCGGAGGCCAAGGCCCAGGCAGCCCTGGAGGAACGGCGCCGCGTGGAGCGGGAGAACCGGCGCCGCGAGGAGGATTATGACAGCAAGGTAAAGGGGGCGCAGAAGCGGGTCAGGGAGCTCAACGGCCGGTTCGCTGACTGGTATTACGTCGTCTCCGACGCGGAATACGCCAAGATTCATCTCGGTCGCGCCGATGTCGTGCAGAAGAAGGCTGTCGCGGACAAGGGTGAGGCCGGCACCGGTGCCGCCGTCGGCAAGCCCGGCGATCTCGAATAGCCTCGCCGCGGGCGCGAAGCGGGTTCACTTCGCGCCCCGGCGATCGGTCCGTACGATGGGGTCGTTCGCACGACCGTTCCCCGGCCGCTCCCGATGTCAGACATTCTCACGTCGCCGCGGCCTTCACGATTCGGTCGGGCCGTCGGGTTTCGGCTCGCCGGCATCGGTGCGGCCGTCCCGCCCCGGGTGGTGACGAACGCCGACCTGGCCCGGCTCGGCTGCGACCCGGAGTGGATCGTGGCCCGGTCCGGGATCCACGAGCGCCGGCATGCGGCCCCGGACGTGGCGACAAGCGATCTGGCGGCTGCCGCGGGCCGGGCGGCCCTCGAGCAGGGCGGGGTGGCGGCGGGGGACGTGGACCTGCTGGTCCTCGGCACGTTTACCCCCGACATGTCGATCCCGTCCACGGCCTGCATCGTGCAGGAGAAACTCGGGCTCGACGCCCCGGCGATGGACGTGACCGCGGCCTGCGCGGGATTCACCTACGCGCTGGTGACGGCCGCGAATTTCGTCGCCGCCGGCACGAGCCGGCTGCCGCTGGTCGTGGGCGCCGACACCAACTCGCGGGTCGTCGATCCGGAGGACATCAAGACCTGGCCGCTGTTCGGCGACGGCGCCGGGGCGGTGCTCCTCGAACCGGCGGAGCCCGACGCGGCCGGCCGCGACCGGGGCCTGCTCGCCTACGCGCTCGGCTCCGACGGCCGGGGCGCGGGCTTGCTCCAGTGCCCGATGAGCGGGTCGCGGCGGCCGGTGACGGCCGAGGGGATCGCCCGCCGTGAGCAGTTTCTGCAGATGGATGGCCGGGCCGTGTTCAAGTGGGCGATCCGGCTCGCCGAGGAGAACATCCGCGCGGTGGTCGATCGGGCCGGCGTGCCACTGGAGCACGTGGACATGTTCTTCCTCCACCAGGCAAATGCCCGGATCGTCGAGGGCGTGCGCGGGGCGCTCGGGCTGCCGGCGGACAAGGTGTTCATGAATCTCGAACGCTACGGGAACACGTCGAGCGGCTCGATCCCGCTGGCGATGGACGAGGCCTGGCGGGGCGGACGGATCGGACCGGGGAGCACGGTGGTGGTCTGCGGCTTCGGCGGCGGCCTCGCGTGGGGCAGCGCCGTCTGGAGGCTGTGATGCGTGCGCTTGGGAGGATGCGGGCGGATGCGCCCAAGCCGGCTCGGGTGCGGCATGAGTTGCGTCGCTGCGGCGAGGTGCCGCACGCTCCGCATCCTCACGCCGACACCCGAGCCTCCATGTGGATGATGCGCCTGCAGGCGGCGACCCGCATTGGGAGCATGTGAATCGACGGTGCTGCCTTGTGGCCTTGGAGGGTGAGGCGGACAGCGGGGCACCGGTGGCTGGCGCAAGGGGCGAATGGGAAGCGTTTCGCAGGCAGGAGCGGGAGATTGCATGACTGACACCACCGTGGCGAAGAAACTGCCGGCGCGGAAGGACGTGCCGGTCGGCGACACCTGGGATCTGGCGAGCCTGTTCGGCAGCGATGCCGAGTGGGAGGCGGCGCTGGCGGAGTGGGAGCGGCGCATCCCGGGCTTCGCCCCGTTTGCCGGCACGCTCGGCACGTCGGCGGAGCGGCTCGCCGAGTGCCTGGCCTACGACCTCGCCACCGACCGGGAAGGGGACCGGATCGGCACCTATGCCCACCTCCGGGCCAGCGAAGACCAGGCCGCTCCCGAGGCCCAGCGGATGGTGGGCCGGTTTCAGCACGTCGCCACGCGGGCCGGTGAGGCGGCAAGCTTCATTCGCCCCGAAATCATGACCATCCCGCCGGCCACGCTCGCCGCCTGGCTGGAGCTGCCGGCGGTCGCCCCCTACCGGCTGCTGGTGGAGCGGCTCGTGCGGACGCGGGCCCACACGCTGTCCGAGCCGGAGGAGCGGCTGCTGGCGATGCAGGGGACGTTCGCCGGCACCGCGGGCAGGGTGTTTCGCCAGCTGACCGACGCCGATTTGAAGTTCGGCAGCGTCGCCACCGGCCGGGGGGAATTGGTGGAACTCTCCAACGCGACCTTCACGACGCTGCTCCACGACACGGTGCCGGCCGTGCGGCGCACGGCGTTTCACCAGTTCTACGCCCAGTACGAGTCCCATGCCAACACGCTGGCCGCCACGCTCTCGGGCTCGGTCGAGCGCGACGTGTACGCCGCCCGTGTGCGGCGTCATCCGACCGCCGCCGAAGCAGCGCTGTTCCAGGACAACGTCCCGCTGGCCGTTTACGACCAGCTGATCGCGGCGGTCCGTGCCCACCTCCCGACCGTGCACCGGTACTACGACCTGCGCCGGCGGATCCTCGGCCTCGACGAGATCCACCATTACGACTGCTACGTGCCGCTCGTGCCCGAGCTCGAGCAGCGGCACACCTGGGACGAGGCCGTGGACGTGGTCGTCGAGTCGCTGGCGCCGCTCGGCGCCGACTACTGCCGCCGGCTGGAGCGGGGTCTGCGCGGCCGCTGGTGCGACCGCTACCCGAACGCCGGCAAGCAGTCGGGGGCGTTCAGTTCCGGCACCTACGAATCCGATCCCTACATCCTGATGAACTTCCAGGAGGAGGTGATCGAGCACGTGTTTACGCTCGCCCACGAGGCCGGGCACTCGATGCACACCCGCTACTCGGCCGACGCCCAGCCCTACCAGTATGCGGGCTACACCATCTTCGTCGCCGAGGTGGCGAGCACGTTCAACGAGCAGCTGCTCGGCCGGCTGCTCTTGGCCCGGGCGAAGTCGCCGCTGGCCCGGGCGGCGATCCTCTCCCGGGAGATCGACGCCATCCGGGCGACGATCGTGCGCCAGACGATGTTCGCGGAGTTCGAGCGCCGCAGCCATGCCTCGGCCGAGGCGGGGGAGCCGCTGACGCTGGAGCGGATCCGCGGGCTGTATCGGGAGCTGCTCGACGCCTACTTCGGCCCCCGGTTCGTGGTCGATCCGCAGCTGGAGCTGGAGTGCCTGCGGATCCCGCACTTCTACAACGCGTTCTACGTCTACAAGTACGCCACCGGGCTGGCGGCGGCGATCACGCTGGCGACGAAGGTGGCGGACAACGAGCCGGGCGCTCTCGACGCCTATCTCGGTTTCCTGCGCGGCGGCTCGTCGAAGTGGCCGCTCGACCTGCTGCGCGATGCGGGGGTCGATCTGGAGAAGCCGGAGCCGGTGGCGATCGCGCTCACCCGGTTCGGTGCGCTGGTGGACGAGCTGGACACGCTGCTGTGAGCTGAAGGGCGCTCTGGCGTCCATATGCTTCGTTGACGAAACGGGGCTGCCCGTGCCCTGCTCGCCGGACGTTCGCTCCGGGCCGACCAATCCGCCTTTGGGCGGATCGGTGCCCGCCCTTCGCTCACTCGATGCTGGCTGCGCTCCGCCATCCTGGCTGCGCTGGCCAGCAACGCCGGCTCCCAGGGTACGGGCAACCCCTTACCGGAACGCAGTGGCGCGAGATGGAGTCAATCAAACACAGTGATTGGGTCTACCGCCCAACGTGTGATGCAGTACGCGTGGGCTGACGGAGCCGGAAGATCGGGGGAAGGACGCGGAGCGTGAGGCGAGGGTGGCTTTCGCGCCGTCGCCGCCGTCCCGGCGTCGGCTCCGGCTTGCGGTCGCCGGGCATAGCCCGGCTCGCGACGCCGGTCTACCGCCCGGCGTCTGGTGCTGTACGCGTGGCGTGACGGAGCCGGAAGATCGGCGGAAGGACGCGGAGCGTGAGGCGAGGGTGACTTTCGCGCCGTCGCCGCCGTCCCGGCGTCGGCTCCGGCTTACGGTCGCCGGGCGTAGCCCGGCTCCCCACGCCGGTCTACCGCCCGGCGTGTGATGCAGTACGCGTGGGCTGACGGAGCCGGAAGATCGGCGGAAGGACGCGGAGCGTGAGGCGATCGTGCCTCAGCGACGCGACTTCTGCCGGCTTCCGGCGGTTTGGGCGATTGGCTTGGCTGACTTTCACGCCGTCGGCTCCGGCTTACGGTCACCGTGCCAAGCCCGGCTCCCTGGTGTGCTTTCAGGTTTTTGCAGTCGTTGTTCGGGCCAACTCCACAAAAGCGCGCACCATCGCTCCCGTCCCCCCTCCATCAGTCAGGGTATAGCGTAGTCGCCGCCGTCCCGCCGTCGGCTCCGGCTTGACGGTCGCCGGGCGAAGCCCGGCTCCCTGGTGTGCTTTCAGGTTTTTGCAGTCGTTGTTCGGGCCAACTCCACAAAAGCGCGCACCATCGCTCCCGTCCCCCCTCCATCAGTCCAGGGCTTCGGTTTTTCGGCGAAGGCGGGGCCGGCGATGTCGATGTGCGTCCAAGGGATGCCCCCCACGAACCGCTCCAGGAACTTCGCCGCCGTGATCGCACCCCCCCACCGGCCATCGCCGACGTTCTTGATGTCGGCGACGTCGCTCTTGATCTGCTCGTCATACTCCGCATACATCGGCAACTGCCAGACAGGCTCGCCCACCGACCGGGCCGCCGCCGCCACCGCGTCGCACCACGGCTGGTCGTTGGAAAACAAACCGGCCACGTCGTGACCGAGCGCCACCATGCAGGCGCCGGTCAGCGTCGCTGCATCGACGATCCGGCGCGGCTGCAGGCCCCGGACCACGTCGAGCACGTCGGCGAGCACGACCCGCCCCTCGGCATCCGTGTTGTGGATTTCGATCGTCGTGCCGCTGCGGGCCGTGATCACGTCGCCCAGCTTGTAGGCCGCCGGACCGGTCATGTTCTCCACCAGCCCGATCGCGGCCACGAGGTTGATCGGCAGGCCGAGGGCTGCGATCGTCGCCGCCGCGGCCAGGGCCGCCGCGCCGCCGGCCATGTCGCACTTCATCGTCAGCATCGAGTCGGACGGCTTCAACGACAGGCCGCCGGAGTCGAACGTCACCCCCTTGCCGACGATGGCGAGATCGATCGGGCCGGCCGGTTGCCGACTGCCCCGGTACCGGAGCACCACCAGTCGCGGCGGCCGGGCACTCCCCCGGCCGACGGCGAGGATCGCCCGGCAGTGCTCGGCAAGCAACCGGTCCTCGTCCCAGATCTCGATCTCCAGGCCGGTGCGGCCGGCGATCGTCGCCGCCTCCTCGGCGAACGACTGCGGGTGGAGATCGTCCGGGGGCGTGTTGACCAGCCGGCGGGCGAGGTTGACCCCGTCGGCAATGACCGCGCCGCTGGCGACCGCCGCCGGCGGAATCCCCAGCCAGACCGTCGTGCCGAAGGGCGTGCGCCGGCGCTCGGCCCGGTAAAGATCCTGCCCGATCATCCCCGCCGCCGCGCCGGCCACGGCCTGCTCGGCCAGCAGGGACGACCAGGAGGCGTCGCCGAGAAACGCGACCCGCGCCCGGGGGCGGCCGGCGAGTTGGCGGGCCGCCGCGGCCGCGGCCCGATACAGGACGCCGGCATCGACCTGCTCCCGCTTCCCGAGACCCACGAGCAGCAGCTGGGCGGCCTTCAGCCCGGGGGGAACGAGCAGCGGCACGCACTCGTAGCGTTTGCCGGAAAACTCGCCCCCGGCGACGACCCGGGAGACGAGGCCGCCGGTCGCCCGATCGAGGGCCGCCACGCCGGGCTCGCCGCTTCCCCCCTCGGTCACGAACGCGACCAGCGCCTCGGCCTCGATCGACTCCGGCGCCGCGGCGGGCTCGGCGACGATTCCGGCGGGGCGGCCGGCCTTGGAAAATTCCTGGCTCATCGGGTCTGGCTCCGTTGGGCAAAAAGGGGACGCGACCGGTCCCGGCCCCGTTGTACCGGAAGGACCGAAAAAGGTCAGGGATGACTTTTCCCGCGGACGGTCAGCGCCAGCAGCACCGGGAGCACGACCAGATTGCCGAGCAAGCCGCCGGCGAGCGTCAGGCAGGAGAGCCAGCCGAAGGAGACCGTGGGCACGAAGTTGCTCGTGGTCAACGCCAGAAACCCGACCACCAGCGCCAGCGTGGAGAAGATCATCGCCCGCCCCGCCGTCTGGTGGGCGTCCCCGAGGGCCGCGGCCGCGCCGCCGGCCGCCAGCCGGCGTTGGAAGGCGGCGATGTAGTGGATGGAACTGTCCACCGACAGGCCCATCGACACCGCGGCGATCATCGCCGTGCCCATGTTGACCCGCGTGCCGGTCCAGCCGAGGAGCCCGAGGACCACGAAGATCGGCAGTGCGTTGGGGACGAGCGCGATGGCGGCCAGCAGCAGGCTGCGGAAGCCGACGGCGAGCAGGACGAAGATCCCGGCGGCGGCGATCAGGAACGTCAGCCACTGGTCGGCGAGCATCCGGTCCACGAGCTGGGCGAGGAGCACGAAGAAGCCGGTGACTTCGCCGCCCGGCCGGCCGTCGCGGGCCGGGTACTCTTCGGCGACGATCCGCCGCACCCCGCCGATGATCGCCCGCTTGGCCGCCGCCGGCTGCCGCTCCCGCGAGCGGAGCTGGATCCGCAGCCAGGTGGAGCCGTCGTCCGGATCCTCGCCGACGAGGGCCCGGCCCATCTGCGGCATCCGCTCCTGCATCGCGGAGACGGCCCGGGTGACGACCCAGTTGCCGATGCCGCTCTCGCCGAGCTGCTCGAGCGGCACCGGCGACACCGTGTCGAGGACGTCGGCGAGGCTCATCACCTTCGTAAGCGCCGGCCGCTCGGCACCGGCGGCGTCGCGGGTCGTGACCTCGGTGCGGAGCCGGTGCTCCAGCCGCAGGAGCCGCGTCAGCGTCCGGGCATCGATGCGGTCACCGGCGGGCACCGGCACGAGCACGTCCCAGACACCGGCCCCGCCGAGCCGGGATTCGACCATCTCGTAGGCGGCCACGACCGGGCTCGAGGGGCGGAAGTTCCGCGTGAAGTCGGTCTCCACCTCGAGCCGCCACATGCCCGCCGTCGCGGCCGCCACGACGAGCGTCGCGCCGAGCAGGATCGGCAGCGGCCGGGCCACGATCCGGGCCACGAGCCGGTCGAGGGCGGTTTCGAGCAGCCCCTCCCCCCAGGCCATGCGCGGGTCGGCATCGCGCCGGCCGGCGAGCGCCAGGAAGGGGAGCGTCAACGCCGCGGCGCCGAGCACCGCCAGCGCGCCGATCGCGGTCATGACGCCGAAGTCGTGCACCGGCCCGACGCGGCTGGCGATCAGCGACCCGAAGCCGATCACGTCGGTGGCGATGGCGCCGAGCACCGGCCAGAAGAGTAGCGTCAGCGATTCCTCCAGCGCCGCCCGGGGGGCGAGCCCGAGGCCGCGCTGCCGGCGAAACTCCACGATCACATGCGTGACCGTGGCGATGCCGACGACCGTCACCATCGCCGAGAGCATCGTCGAGACCATCGTCAGCCTGAGTCCGACGACGGCCAGCATCCCGCGGGTCGTCCACAGCGCCACGAGCACCACCGCCAGGGGAATCGCCAGCCAGCGCGGGCTGCGAAACGCCAGCAGCAGGACCGCGCCGGCGAGCAGGCCGCTCGTCGTGCCGAGCAGGTTGCCGTCGCGCTCCAGCATCGCGAAGCCGTCGCGGAGCATCACCGGCTCCCCCGCCACCATGCCCGACGGCAGGTCCGCCATGGTGGCCCGGAGCCGGTCGATCGTGTCTGCCCGGGAGACGGCGTGGTCGCGGGGCGTGCGGACGGAGGCCGCGGGCGGCTCGAGGACGCAGACCACCGCGGCCGTGCGCCGGTCGGGCCCCACGGCGTAGCCTTCCATGAGCGCCACGACCTTGCGGGCCAGCGGACTCTCCTCGAGGTCGATGATCCGGTCGCCGAGCACCGTGGCCAGGCTCGTCGCCGAGGCCACGCCGGGCATGTCGTCGAGCTGGGCGGTCAGGGCGCGGAGCCGGGCGATCCCCGGCGGCGTGAACAACTGCGGATCGTCGTAGACCGCCAGCACGGCCTCGCTCGAGCCGAAGGCCCGGGCCATCCGCCGATAGGGCACGAGGGCCGGATCGGAGCGGTCGAACATCGCGTCGATCGACCGGGAGAATTCAAGGAGCCGCGACCGCTCGACGGCGATCGCGGTGAGCAGGACCGCGACCGCGGCCAGCGGCAGCCGCCAGCGGATCAGCCAGTTCGACACGCGCCGGGCGAGTGGGGGGGCGGCGCCGACCTGCGTGGCCGAGGAGAGCGGGGAATCTGGGGGCAGGCCGGGCACGGCGGAGGCTCGCTCGGGGCACGCAATCGGCCTGGCGGGGGCACGGATTCGTGGCCGGCCGAGGGCGTGCGGGAGCATCGTAGCCGAAGTCCGGCGCCGCGGTATGAATCGGGTTTTGGCGGCCGCTGACGGCTTGACCCCCTTTCCCGGCCACTTCTATAGTCCCGCGCTTTTCGACCCACCCCCCTGCCGGCCCGACCGGCCAGAGACGTCGCGTGCCCGAACGCCCCCGCGCACCAGCCTCGCTGCCCCCGCCATCGCGGCACGATCCGCCGCGATGGCGGCTGCGCCGTCCGATCTCATCGCCGTGGCTGTCCGTCGTCGCCGTCGTGCTGGCGACGACCGCGGCCGCCGTCCGCGCCGCCGACGGCCCGGCCGGCGCGCTCGCCGATCTGCCGGCCCGCGGGATCGCCGCCGCGATCGCCGAGGCGGGGCGGATCGAGGTGCCGGCCGTCGAGCCCGGCGCGCGGCTGGTGGTGCAGGCCACGCAGGCGTCCCGCTGGACCGAGGGCGCCTACGACGTCTGGCATCTCACCGGCGGCGTGCGAATCGTCCAGGGGGCGACCGAGGCCAGTGGCCACGAGGCCGTCGTCTGGATCGAGGAGGGTTCGGGCAGGATGCCCGACGACGAACGCAGCGAGCCGACGCCGCGGACCGTCCTCGTGCGCATGGCGGGGGATGTCCGCGTCAAGTCGGGAGCCGGCGGACCTGGGGAGGCGGTGGTCCGCGGCCCGCGCTGGGCCGGTCGGTTCTGGATCCAGCATGATCCGGACCTGAAGTTCGCCAGCGTCGTGGCGGCGGCGGGCCGGCCGGCGATCTACGAATCGCCCGCGGACCCACCGGCGCGGGCCAGCGTGCCGGCAGCCGCCGGCGAGCCGATCCAGCAGGCGCAGTTCAGCGAGTTCGCGGCACCGGCCGGGCCGCCGGTGGCCGCGGCGGGCGGGCGCCGTCTGCGTGCGTTCCCCCGGTCCAGCGTGCCGCTCGACCTCGCCTGGTATCCGAGTCCCGCCGGCGACGGCTGGATCGGCGTGATCACCTCGGGCGTGAACCTCGTCGTCGATGGCGTCGCCGTCGCCGACCAGCCGGTCGGGACGCTCGACATCTCCACCGACCGGCTCGTGATCTGGACCCGTGGCTCGGCCCAGCCCGACCTGTCCGGTGGCGCCGCCCAGGAGGGGCGGGTGCCGCTGGAACTCTACATGGAGGGGAACGTCATCTTCCGCCAGGGGCAGCGGGTGGTCGAGGCGGCGAGCATGTTCTACGACGTGCCCAACGAGCGCGGCGTGATCACCGGCGGCACCGTGCTCACGCCCGTGCCGAACTACGCCGGGGCCGCCCGGCTGCGGGCCGACTTCATCCGCCAGGTCGATCGCAGCCGGTTCGTGGCGTCGCGGACGGGGGCCACGACCAGCCGGCTCGGCGTGCCGAGCTGGGAGATCCGCTCGCGGGAGATGGAGTTCACCGACGTCCAGGTGCCGGTGCCCGGGCCGTTCGGCCAGCCGGAGATCGATCCCACCACGGGCGAGCCCCGGATCGAACACGAGCAGATGATCACCAGCCGGGGCAACACCGTCACGCTTGGCGGCGTGCCGGTGCTCTGGTGGCCGGTGCTGGCGACGAACGCCCAGAAGCCGACCTTCTACATCAACAATGCCCAGGTGAAGAACGACCGGATCTTCGGCGCGCAGTTGCTCACGAGCTGGGACGCGTTCCAGGTGTTCGGCTGGCGCCAGCCGCCGAAGGGGGTGGACTGGGACTTCGACGTCGATTACCTGAGCCTGCGCGGGCCCGGCGGGGGCACGTCGCTGCTCTACAACCGGCCCGACTTCCTCGGCATCGGCACGCCCGCCAGCGGCGACCTCGATGCCTGGTTCGTCGGCGACGTGGGGAAGGACAACCTCGGCCTGTATCGGCGCGACTTCACCTATCCGGGCTACCCGAGCCGGACGTTCCGCGGCCGGTCGTTCTGGCGGCACCGGCAGGATCTCGGCGGCTCGACCGACAGCTTCTTCGGCGGCTGGCAGGCCCGGGGCACGGTGGGCTGGATCAGCGACATGAACTTCCTCGAGGAGTACTACGAGGCGGAGTGGGAGGAGGGGTACGAGCAGCGGACCTGGCTCGACCTGCGCCGGCCGGTGGAGAACCGGGAACTGCGGCTGCTGACGAGCGTCCGGCTCGATCCGTTCTTCACGCAGAGCGAGTGGTGGCCGCGGCTCGATCATTACTGGCTCGGCCAGCCGCTGCTCCGCGATGCCGTCACCTGGTACGAGCACTCGGGCGTCTCCTACGTGCGGCAGAACCTGCCGCAGACGCCGACGGTCGGCCAGGGGCTCAACTACTGGACCACGCTCCCCTACGAGAACAACGTCATCGGCGAGCGGCTGGCAACTCGCCAGGAGCTCGACCTTCCGTTCCAGGCCGGGCCGGTCAAGCTCGTCCCCTACGCCCTCGGCGAACTCGCCCACTGGGGAGCGGACATCACCGGCTCGCCGATCGACCGGGCCTACGGCCAGGTCGGCATCCGCACCAGCCTGCCGATGTGGACCGCCGATAGCGCGGTCGAAAGCCAGCTCTGGAACCTCCACGGCCTGGCCCACAAGGTGGTCTGGGAGGCCGAGTTCTCCTACGCCAACGCGACGCAGAGCATCGACCAGTTTCCGCTCTACGACCAGATCGACGACGACACGATCAACCAGTACCGGCGCAACATCCCCTACTGGGACTTCGGGGCCATCCCAGGTCAACCGACGCCGCTGGCCGCCCCGTTCGTGTTCGGTCCCGACAACAAGTACGACCCGCGGACCTACGCCGTGCGGCGCGGCATGGCCGGCTGGGTGACCGGCCCGACCGAGATCGCCGACGACCTGACGGCGTTCCGGCTCGCGGCCCGCCAGCGCTGGCAGACGAAGCGCGGTCCGGTCGGCAACCGGCGGATCATCGACTGGATCACGCTCGACGTCGACGGCGAGATCTTCCCCACCGTGGGGCAGAACTTCGGCCAGACGCTCGGCCTCTGGCAGTACGACTTCCGCTGGCACGTCGGCGACCGGACGACGATCCTCTCGACCGCCGACGTCGATTTCTTCTCTGGCGGCCAGCAGCTCTACACGGTGGGGGCGCTGCTCAACCGCACCCCGCGCGGGAGCTTCTTCATCGGCTTCAACGAGTTTGGCGGGCCGATCGACGCCAGCGTGCTGGCCGGCTCGTACACCTACCGGATGAGCCCCAAGTGGGCCAGCTCCTTCGGCACGGCGCTGAACCTCAAGGGGATGAACATCGGCCAGAACTTCCAGCTCGTGCGGATCGGCGAGTCGTTCCTGATGACCTTCGGGTTCAACGTGGACTACAGCCGCAACAACGTCGGCGTGACGTTCAACCTCGAGCCGCGGTTCCTGTCGCGGACGCAGTTCGCCAGCCGCTCGGGCGTCGACATCCCGGTGGCCGGCGCCTACGGGCTGGAGTGAGCCCGCGGCCGGGCATGCAGCCAGGCCTGCCAACCGGCGAACAGCAGGGCGAGGAGGGCGTAGGCGGCGGCGAGCTCCAGCGGCCCGCGGCCGGCCGCCTCGGGCGGGAGCGGGCCGATCGACCAGGGGAAAAACATCCGGCCGTCGGCGAACGGCGAGTGGATCACGCCGCACAGGGAAAAAACCGCCGCGGCCAGGCACCAGCCGGCGGCCTGCCCGAGCCGCCGATCGACGAGCGCGGCCACCATGCCCGCCCAGACGAGGCTCGTGACGATGAAGCCGCCGGAGAGCTGGCGGAGCGTGAGCAGTTTGCCGGCGAGCTCCGGCCCGGGATGGGCGCCGGCGGCGACGAGTTCGTCGGCCTGGATCACGAGCAGGGCCGCCAGCGCCGGCACGCAGGCGATCGCCACGGCCGGATAGTGCCGCTGCGGCGTGGCATGAAAACTCTGGGCCGTGATCTCCAGGCCGATGAACACGAGGATCGGGAGGATTGCCGGCTCGGGGATCGCCTGGAATAGGTAAGCGAAGCTGCCGGTCAGGCCCGCCGCGCCGATGAACACCGCGGTCGCCAGCGTGTAGGCGGCCCGGCCCCCCATCGCCTTGTAGGCCGGGTGGCCGATGTAGGGCGTGGTCTGGATCACGCCGCCGCAGCAGCCGGCGACGACGGTGGCGACCCCCTCGACGGCGATGATCCGCCCCGTGTCGTACTCGTCCCCGGCGGCGGCGGCGCTCTCGGTGCAGTCGATGCCGCCGACGACGGTGCCGAGCGCGAACGGGATCACGATCGGCAGGTAGGCGAGTGAATCGGTCCACGCGTCCAGCCACTCGAACCTGGCCGCGGCCAGCCAGTCGGTCGGCCAGAGGGCGGCGGCCGGATCGAATGCCGCATGGCCGCCGGCGGCGGGAATCCAGCCGGCGGCCGTGCCCACGGCCTGGATCAGGCCGCCGACGAGCAGGGCCGCCAGGGCGCCCGGGATTCGCAGCGGCACCGGGATCCGGGCCGTCAGCGCGGCCAGCGTAATGCCGAGCGCGACGAGGCCCACCAGCGGCGAGCCGAAGACTTTGAGCACCGGCAGGAACGTGATCAGGGCCAGGGCGATGGCGGTCAGGCTGCCGAGCAGGCCGGCCCGGGGCACGAGCCGGCGGACCGGGCCGGCCACGAAGCTGCAGGCGATCTTGAACAGGCCGCTGGTCACGATGGCGCACATGCCGACGTGCCAGGCGTGCCGGGCGGCCGCCTCGCGGTCGAGGTCCCGGCCCAGCGCGGCGACGAAAGCGGGGCCGAGCACGAAGAACACCATGCCGAAGGTGCTCGGGGTGTCGAGGCCCAGCGGCATGGCGGTGACGTCGGTGCGGCCGGTCCGCCGGGCGAGCCGAAGGGCCATCCAGGTGAAGATCAGGTCGCCCACCACCACGCCGACCGCCGTCCCGGGCACGAAGTGGGAGAGGGCGAACTGCACGGGGTAGTCGAACACCGCCGCCAGCAGCGAGACGGCGAGGACCAGGTCGGCCAGATTGTCGAGCGCCAGGCCGAAGAAGGCGTTGACGTCGCCCGGAGCAGCCCAGCGGTAGCGGACGGAGCGTTCCATGACTGAGGGGTGCGAATCTCCCGGACAAGGCCGGAAAAGTCAAACCGCCCCCCGGGACGCGGCTGTCACCCCCGCGGGGCCGTCCGGCTATACTCGTGCCCGGGGTTCCCCCGGGTTTTCCACCATTTTTCGACTTCGCCGAACCGTTCGGCCCCCGCGGCCGTAGCAGACGATGGATGTGCACGAGTCAGGCAGCGGTTCGGAGCGGCATGCCGCGTCCGCCCCCGGTGATTTCGGGGCCGGCGTGGTGTCCGACGAGGATTTGCTGCGCCGGAGTCGCGTGGGGGGCGATGCCGCCGCCTTCGAGACGCTCGTGCACCGGTACGAGGGAGAACTCTTCAGTTACCTCCGCCGCTATCTGGGCAGCGCCGAGATGGCGGAGGACGTGTTTCAGGCGACGTTTCTCCAGGTTCACCTGAAGAAGGAGCAGTTCGAGGACGGCCGTCGGTTTCGGCCCTGGCTCTACACGATCGCCACCAACCAGGCCATCGACGCCCAGCGGCGGAACAGGCGGCACCGCATGG